>JABDMQ010000006.1 GCA_013001365.1 Flavobacteriaceae bacterium | reverse complement strand
TTAGCTACGCAAGCCAATTCACTTCACAAAGGCCTTATTGAATTGGGGTCAGAAGGAAAACCATTAGCCTATTTCTTAGTTAAGAATGCAGAAATGGCAGGCTATCGAACAATTTATTTTCTTGTTGGTGAGGATTCCAGTCCATTTCGGGAGCAATTCTCTAATAATGCCGAGTTTAATAATATCGAAATAAAGTATGCAATTCAATTCATTCCAAGCGATAGAGAAAAGCCATTCGGTACTGCTGATGCTGTGTTTCAAACTATGGAGCAACACCCAGAACTACAAACCAAGAAATTTACGGTTTGTAATTGCGATAATCTATACTCAGTAAAGGCGATGCAAGTCCTATCAAAAAGTTCATCGACGCATGGAACCATAGCCTACGATAAGGATTTCCTTCAGTTTTCGTCGGAACGGATTTCGAAATTTGCAGTTATGCAATTCAATTCGGATTATCAATTACTTGAGATTGTTGAAAAGCCAGAAAAAGTGAAAATGAATTCGTTCAAGGATAAGGAGGGTAAAATTAGGATAAGCATGAACATATTTGCCTTCAACGGAAAGATCATTTTCAAATACCTTAATGACTGCCCTGTCAATCCGGATAGAAATGAAAAAGAATTACCAACTGCGATCAGGAATATGTTAACGGACTACCCATTTTCAATGAAGGGCTATCCACTTGCAGAACATGTGCCTGACCTTACTTCAAAAAATGACATATCTTCAATGCAAGAATACATTCAAGAATATTATAAATAATGACCATGATAAACAAATCAACTTCCATTAGGGCATTCATCGGCGCGATAAACTATGACGAATCTCGAGATTTCTATAAGAAACTTGGCTTTGTAGAGACCATTATCGATAAGAAGATGAGTCTGTTTCGAGTAAATGAGAATTTAAGTTTTTATCTACAAGACAGTTATGTTAAGGATTGGGTTGATAATTCCATGCTTCTACTCGAAGTGCCTGATGTAGATGCCTGTATGGAAGATTTGATACAAAGAGATTTACACAATCAATATGAGCGAGTACGATTAAGCAAGATCAGGGAATCTCATCATGGACGTGAGATTTTCATGCATGATCCTTCAGGGGTATTGTGGCATTTCTTTCAATTCAATTAGAATTTTCCTTAATTTTAGAGTTAACTAACCAATAAATCAAACTAAAATGGAAAATGTTAATTGGATTTCTATGGTCATTGCGACCTTTATACCAATGGTTGTAGGTTTTGTTTATTACAACCCAAAAGTATTTGGTAACGCTTGGATGAAATCGCTAGGTATTACTGAGGAGGACATTAAAAAGCAAAACATGGCAAAAACATATGGCATTGCCATAGTGATGTCTTTTATCTTGGCTTTTTTCTTGCTTAATTTCAATAATTCCCCTGGGCAAGAAGGAGAATTCGACACTTTTAAACATGGAGCATTTCACGGATTATTCTTGACAATTGTTGTCGCAATGCCAATTCTTATGACCAATGGCTTATTTGAGTTGAAGAATCTTAAGAATATTTTCATCAATATCGGTTATTGGCTAATAACTCTTGTGTTAATGGGTGGTGTTTTGGATGCTATGAATCATTGGCCGAATGTTGCTGCCTAAAGATGACAAGCAAGAATCCCATAATAGTAGAACAGAAATTCAACGTGCCGGTTGATGTAGTATGGAAAGCAATTACCAACGTCTCAGAAATGCGGCGTTGGTTTTTTGATAACATACCGGATTTCAAGCCTGAAGTTGGTTTCGAGACCTCGTTCAATGTTTCAAGTGGAGAACGTAATTTTCTACATCAATGGAAAATCATTGAAGTAGTAACATTGAAGCGAATAGTCTATGATTGGACCTATAAGGAGTATCCAGGAAGTAGAGGGGAAGTAACATTTGAACTCCAAGAAGATAATGGCCAAACCAAACTAATATTGACTAATCTTGGTTTAGAAAGCTTTCCGCAGGACCTTCCAGAATTCCAAAGAGAAAGTTGCATCGGTGGGTGGAATTATTTCATAAATCAGAATCTAAAGCAATATTTGGACTCTTAGATCTTCTATTATTTATTTCTCAAGTCCTCAGCTTGCTTGGTCCATTCATCGCGCTCTATTCGACCAGGAAAGAACTCGATCAAGGCCGTAACATCGTCTATATCCTTGGCTGATAACTTACTGATTTGTTCGAAGGTGTAAATGCCTATGCCATTAAGTTTCTTTTCTATGAAAGGACCAATACCACTAATTAGTTTAAGATCATCCTTATCTGCTTCTGTGGCCTTTCCAAAACTATCAAAATCAAGTGTTGGTGGTAAATCTTCCCTAACGATCAACTCGGGTTCTGGCTCAAAAGCCAATTTACCTGCTCGTTCTCTTGTCTTTACAACCCTTAAGCCATCATCATGTCTAATATTGGGGTTTTCCATACTCAATGTCTTGTACTTATTCTTTTCTCTCTCGAGTTCTTCTATTTCTTTGTGGCATCTTCTTTTATAATAATACCTAGCTAAAAAATAGCCTATCAAGAAGGCACCAAGTAAAAGCAAGAAGATTTCAAGCCATGCAGTTGAGCGATCAAGTGGATTCATATTGTCAAACATCCGTGTTATTTTTCTATAGTTAATTTACCTTGATTTCGATACGTCTATTCTTTCGCCTTCCTTCTAACGTGCCGTTAGTGTCAATTGGTTCTTTTTCACCTTTGGTATAAGCCGCTAATCTATTAGGGTCAATGCCTTGGGATATCAAGTATTTCCGGACATTCTTGGCACGTTCCATTCCAAACCAGTCATTGGCAATATTATCTCCAACACTATCCGTATGACCCGTAATGCTAGCTGATTTATCTGAATATTTCTCTAAATAGCTCTTAAGTTCAATGGCATACGCCTGCAATGTATTGTCTGCCCTGAATTGCTTCGATGCAAATCCGGAATATAATGTCTTATTTGCAATGCCACTTTCAATCTCTGAGAGTCGCTCTGCTGAAAGCTTTCTTAATTTCAATTCGATACCTCCTTTATATGATCCATTGGTGTCGTACTGATATTGCCTTTTGGAAAAATCAACCAATAACTTATCTTCATTGATTCCAAAGTCCTCTAGTATGGCCTTGATCTCGTTTGCACGTTCGATAGCAATTGTAGAAGTTTCATCTTTATTATGAAATCCAGTTATAATGAGTTCCATATCCTGGTTATTATTTAGGTAATTGAAGATGTCTCCCTTTAATTGCTCTGCGTTATCTGGCAATGAAATAGAACCTTCTTTATTGGATATTCCAATGCTGCTTGTGAAATCAAGAATGGATTTATTGATTGGTGAGTCTACTGTTGCAGTATTATTCCGTTGTATTATATCAGTGGTATTACCACTTTCAATTGTCTGGACTTCTCCAGCATTGGTTGGGCTGGCTTCTATTGAAACATTTGATTCTCCATTGTTGCCACATAAGCCTTTAACAATGCATGAATAGTACCACATACCGAAAACTGAGTAAAGCAAAAAGACAATGAAGGCAAAAAGAAAGTTTTTCACGGCACAATGTTTATGATCTTAAAGTTATGAAAATTGTTAAATTTCATTAGTATTTTCACTTATTTTTCCATTTAACTTGGATATTAATATTTTTATCCTTTAACTTTGAACCAAAGAAATAACAATGACTTTTATTCAATTACATCACCATCATTTTCATGTTACCGCTCAAGCGTATTGAAAATGTATTGAATAAAACCAAGATATTTTAAACCCGTTTGAGTAAATCAAGCGGGTTTATTAATTCACCCCGGTTAGGTTTGCTCGAACATATTATAATAGAAAATGAGTAAACTAAAGATAGCTATTCAGAAATCAGGACGACTTCATGATGATTCCATCAAGATCCTTAAGGATTGCGGAATCTATATAGATAATGGCAAAGACCAATTAAAGGCATCATCCAGGAATTTTCCACTTGAAGCCTTGTATTTAAGGAATAGTGATATTCCTCAGTATCTCAAGGATGGAGTAGTTGATGCTGCCATCATCGGAGAAAACATATTGATCGAGAAAGGACAGGGCATCTCAATTCTTGAAAAACTCGGATTTTCTAAATGCAGGGTTTCCTTAGCTGTCCCGAAGTCGTTAGAATTCAATTCGATCAATGACCTACAAGGCAAGGAAATCGCAACTTCCTATCCTAACACCTTACAAAAGTATTTGGATGCTAAAGGTGTTAGCTGCAATACTCACATCATTAATGGTTCTGTTGAGATAGCACCAAATATAGGTCTGGCCGATGCCATTTGTGATATTGTCTCCAGTGGCAGTACATTATTCAAGAATAATTTAAAGGAAGTGGAAGTGATGATGAAAAGCGAAGCTGTTTTAGCAGTTTCGCCCAAGATTAGCACTAAGAATGAAGAGATTCTCAATAGACTTCAATTCAGAATACAATCAGTCTTGAAAGCAAGGAATTTCAAATACATCTTATTAAATGCACCTGACGATAGAATCGAAGCCATTAGTAAGATTTTACCTGTATTGAAAAGTCCAACGGTATTGCCATTGGCTGAAGAAGGCTGGAGTTCTATTCACTCCGTGATCGATGCTAGTCAATTTTGGGAGGTCATTGATGAGCTGAAGGAGGCTGGTGCAGAAGGAATCCTTGTATGTCCAATCGAAAAAATGGTATTGTAATGAAATATGTTGAATTACCAGAAAGAAAAACATGGCCGGAACTGGTGAGAAGACCAACCTCGTCTGTTGAAGATATCGAAGAAAAGGTATTGGACATCTTCGATGAGGTAAAAAACAATGGAGATAAGGCCGTATCCAAATTCACCTTGATGTTCGATGGTGTGGACCTAGATGCCTTTGAAGTCTCAAGAAATGAAATAGAGCAAGCAATTTCAAAGGTTCCAATGGAATTAAAGAATGCTATAGAGCTTGCTAAAAGTAATATCGAAAGATTTCATAAGGAACAAGTAACAGACAAGGTAGAGATTGAAACAGCCGAAGGTGTAACCTGTTGGCAAGAAAAACGACCTATACAGAAAGTGGGCTTTTACATTCCTGGAGGCACAGCGCCATTGTTTTCAACCATTCTTATGTTAGCAGTTCCGGCTAATATAGCAGGCTGTCAAGAAATGGTCCTCTGTACTCCTCCAAACGACAAAGGTATGATCGACCCTGCTATTCTATTTACTGCCAACCTTTGCGGTATCGATAAGATTTTCAAGGCTGGTGGAATTCAAGCCATTGCTGGCTTGACTTTCGGCACAGAAAGCATTCCGCAGGTATATAAGATTTTTGGACCAGGGAATCAATTTGTTACGGTTGCTAAACAGCTGGCAACCAAGTTCGGTGTTGCGATAGATATGCCAGCAGGACCTAGCGAATTACTGGTCGTTGCGGACGAATCAGCTGATGCTTCATTTGTCGCTTCTGATCTATTAAGTCAAGCAGAGCATGGCACAGATAGTCAAGTTTTACTGGTTTCGACATCACGAGAATTACTTAAATCTGTTACCAAGGAAATAAAATTTCAGATGGAGGAATTGCCGAGAAAAGAAATTGCGAAAAAAGCAATGGCCAACTCTAAATTAATTCTCGTCAATAATAGGGAAGAAGCACTGGAATTAATTAATGACTATGGACCTGAGCATTTCATTGTATGCACCAAAGATGAAGACTATTATATCAGGAACATTCAAAATGCAGGTTCCGTATTTGTTGGAAACTACACACCTGAAAGTGCAGGAG
>JABDMQ010000397.1 GCA_013001365.1 Flavobacteriaceae bacterium | reverse complement strand
GCCTAGATCAGGTGCTAAGCGAGCGGATATTATTTCGTTACAACAATAATATCCGCTCGCTTAGCACCTGATCTAGGCTCTCGAAGATTTCCTGTTGGCAGGACATAATCAGAGTAATACGGATTTGAGTAAGTCGTTAACAGAATATTTAAACCAGCATCTACCTTTCTATGCTGAAAAGCATCATCAAGTATAACAACCTCCACATTGTCTTTCATCAATTCTGAAATGCCATTGCATCTATTCGCATCAACCGCGACGATTATATTATCCAATTTTTTGTGAAATTGCAAAGGTTCATCACCTATGGTCTGTGATGTTGCATGGTCATCTGCTTTGATAAATCCCTTGGTCTTTCGTTTGTATCCTCTGCTTAAAGTAGCCGTACTAAAATCATTTTTCAATAAATTGACAATGTATTCTACCATTGGAGTCTTGCCAGTTCCACCCACACTTAAATTACCAACACAAATAATCGGCAAATCAAATTTTCGTGACCCAATAAATCCAAGGTCATACAACTTGTTGCGCAGCCAGCTCATAGTGTAATAGGCTGGAATGAACGGAAAGGATATTTTTCGCAACAACTTCACGTCACGAAAGTAAATATTTTATCTTTGAATTAAAGAAAAATCATGACCATACAAGATGTCATCCAACATTTAGAAGAACTCGCACCATTAGCATATGCTGAAGAATTTGACAACGTCGGGCTATTAGTTGGAAAGGCAAATACCAAAGTTACCGGAATATTGATAACTCTCGATACGCTCGAAAGCATTGTCGACGAAGCTATTGAGAACAATTGCAATCTCATAGTTAGCTTCCATCCTATTATTTTCTCAGGTTTGAAGAAATTGACCGGTCGTTCATATGTCGAACGAGTTGTCATGAAAGCACTGAAAAACGATATTGCAATTTTTGCTATACATACAGCATTGGATAATTCCTGGAATGGCGTGAACGATATGATCTGTGATCAACTTGGACTGATCAACCGAAAAATCCTTATCCCTCAAAGCGAAACAATTAAAAAACTAACGACTTATGTCCCCAACGATGAAGCAGAAAAATTAAGGAAGTCTCTTTTTGAAGCTGGAGCGGGAAGTATTGGTAACTATGATAATTGCAGTTTTAACATTGAAGGCATTGGGACGTATACGGGAAATGAAGACTCGAAGCCAACTAAAGGAAAAAGTCATGAACTTCAGGAAGCCAATGAAACGCTTATAAGTATAACCTATCCGAAACATATAGAAAATGAATTGCTTGAAGCTCTTTTCAAGGCGCATAGCTATGAAGAGATCGCTTATGAAGTGACTACTCTCGAAAACAAGAATCAGCATATAGGCATGGGAATGATAGGTGAATTGCCTGCTGAACAGGACATCCAAACTTTTCTTATGGATGTTAAGCAAAAGATGAAAGCTTCCAGCTTGCGACATACTGCAATTAGTTATGATACAGTTAAAAAAGTTGCTGTTCTTGGAGGATCTGGCAGTTTTGCCATCGAATCCGCAAAAAAAGCAGGGGCAAATGTTTTTATTACTGCCGACCTTAAATATCACGACTTCTTTAAAGCAGAAGACTCTATTGTCTTAGTTGACATTGGTCATTATGAAAGTGAGCAATACACAAAAAATCTCCTAGCTTCTTATCTTAGAAAAAAAATCACTAATTTTGCAATCGTTTTATCAACAACAGACACTAATCCTGTCAAGTATCTATAAGTATGGCAAAAAAAAAGACTGAACCTAGCGTAGAGGATCGATTAAGAGCATTATATGACTTGCAACTCATTGATTCAAGAATTGATGAAATTCGGAACGTTAGAGGTGAACTTCCTCTAGAGGTCAGGGACTTGGAAGATGAAGTTGCTGGACTGAATACACGTTTAGAGAAATTGGATGACAATCTAGAGTCCATTAATGATGAGATCAGTAGTAAAAAGAACATGATCGAAGAGTCTAAGGCGCTAATAAAAAAATACAGCGAGCAACAAAAAAATGTTCGTAATAATAGGGAGTACAATTCGATAACCAAGGAAATAGAATTCCAAGAACTGGAAATTGAATTGGCAGAAAAGCACATCAAGGAACATAAAGCACAAATCGATCAGAAAAAAGAGATTATTTCTGAAACTAAGGATAAACTCAAGGAAAGAGAAGCTCATCTTAAGCACAAAAAAGGTGAATTGAATGATATTCTTGCGGAGACAGAAAAAGAAGAAAAGGCCTTACTCAAGAAATCAGATGATTACAAAAAACTGATTGAAGACCGACTTGTATCAGCATATACCAGGATTCGTAAGAATGTTAAGAACGGTCTTGCTGTCGTTCCAATCGAAAGAGGTGCTTCTGGAGGCTCTTTCTTTACAATTCCACCTCAGGTTCAAATGGAGATAGCTTCAAGGAAGAAAATAATCACAGATGAACACAGTGGAAGAATTCTCGTAGACCAAGCTTTGGCCAACGAGCAAAAGGAGAAAATGCATAAGCTTTTTGCTAAATTGTAAATAGAATTATTTAGAAACTAAAGGTCTTTGCTCAATTGAACAAAGACCTTTTTTATTTATGATAATTTTTAAATCTTTTTGAGTAAGATATTATAGTTTAGCGTGACAAATAAAAGAAAACCAATGAAGTCAATCAAATCAGCTTTAATTCTAATTTCAATAGCTCTGGCATTCAGTTGTCAAAATACTGCTCAGACAAATCCAAAAATGGAAGCAGTAAAGAAAGCTGAACCTGTTGTTGTTCCTTTAGAAGATGGACTGGCTCGTGCTTATTTTGCAAGTGGTTGTTTTTGGTGTGTTGAAGCGATATACGAAAGCGTCAATGGCGTAAAAGCCGTTTTTAATGGCTATTCCGGTGGATTTACTGAAAATCCTACATACGAGTCCAGTAATACCGGTAGAACTGGTCATGCAGAAGCTGTTGAAGTAATTTACAATCCAGACATAGTTAGTTTTTCAACTTTAGTCGATGTGTATTTTGGTTCACAGAATCTAACCCAAGTCAATGGACAAGGACCGGATAGAGGTTCTCAATATAGGTCGATCATATTTTATCAAAATGAATTCCAGAAAAAGATCATTGAAGCAAAAAAGGATGATTTAGCAAAAAATCTAGGACAGACAATTGCGGCTGAAATATATCCTTTCCAGAAATTCTGGATTGCTGAGGATTATCACCAAGATTATGAAAAACTACATCCCAATAATAGATACATACAAGGGGTTTCTATTCCGAGGCTAAAAAGATTCCAGAGTAAATTCCCACATTTACTTAAAGAGGACCATTAAACTTTTGTTGCCTTTAATGTAAAGATCAGAGGATATAGTCCATCATTAGTCTTGAAGTTGCCAGTTTCAGTTGCAACCAGGTTAGGAAAGACATCATAAGGGCTTTCATCATGCTCTGCAAGATATTCGATGTGCAGTCCTGCTTCAGTCAAGGCAGTGACAACCTCTCCTAAACCATGATTCCATCCGTATTCCTTGCTCACCATATTTGAAGACTCATCAGCATAGGTACCCTCATATTCCTCATAAATAGCCTCAGCTTGGTTATAACAATATGTCATTTTTGGCGTGTCGCTTAAATAATCGAACATCCACACAATTGGATGGAATTCAGCAATGAAAAATACACCTCCTGGCTTCAATCTTTCCGAGATCATTCGTCCCCATGGCTTCAAGTTAGGCAACCAGCCTATCGTACCATAGCTAGTGAATACAATATCGTAAGTTTCCTTTAAATGGTCCGATGTATTCAGTACATTACAGCAAACGAATTGCGCATCTAGCCCTAACTCTTCATTAAGCTCTTTGGCAAGTTTAATGCCTTCATCAGAAATATCAATACCTGTGCATTTTGCTCCTAGCCTACTCCAACTCATTGTATCTTGGCCAAAATGACATTGTAAATGCAATAAGGACTTACCCGAAACATCACCTAATGCTTCTAATTCATATGATTTAAGAGAACTTTTGCCCGCCTTGAATGCATTCAAGTCATACATTTCGCTTTTGGCATGCACAGAGACCTTCTTATTCCAAGTCTCCTTATTTACTTCAAAATAATCTTCTTTTCTGTTCATGTTTGATTCGAGAAGTCCAAATCAAGGAATCTCAACGTATATATAATAACTTAATCGCACTATGCGTCCACATATTTTCACCGAACCCTTCGTTTTACGAGGGGTTTATTTTTATGATATTTAACCAATGAAGTTCTCCTTGGAATGCGTTCCATCACAATAAGGCTTATTGCCGGAAAGGCCGCATCTACAGAATGCCGTGGTCTTATTCTTGATTTCTTTTGAACCATCCTTATGAGTTAAATTTAATGTTCCATGAACCAATAACGGACCATCTTTCATTACCTCAACTTTAGTTTCCGGACTATCAGTTTCATTGGCGTCTTGACCATTCATATAAAAGCTCAATGCTCCTGAAGGACATTGCTTTACTTGATCGATCAATTCTTGCGTGGAAGCTGCTTCAATTTTAATCCACGGCTTTTCATTTGGTCGAAATACATTGGGTAATCCACCGACACATTTGGCCGAGTGGATGCAAGATCCTGGCTTCCAAATAATGGTGACTTCTCCGTTAGTATATTCCTTTACTTTTTCCATATTCTAAATTTACGCAAATTCTTTTGTTTGTACCTTTATCAAAACTTTACTAACTATGAATTCCAAAATTGTACTCGCTTCTCTTCTTGTTATTGTTTTTTCCTGTAAAAACAATCCATCAACAATTGAAACTGATGAATTTACAATTTCTGAAAAAATTGCGAAGGCCAGTGGTATAGATCATTGGGGAAATGTAAATAGCATACAATTCACATTCAATGTGGATCGTGCTGATTCGCATTTTGAGCGATCTTGGAAATGGAACCCAAAAACGGATGATGTCATTATGATGACAAAAACAGATACTGTTTCATATAACCGAAGCACCTTAGATTCAATCTCAACCAGGGCTGACAAAGGTTTCATTAACGATAAGTTTTGGTTGCTGGCTCCATTTAACTTGGTTTGGGATAAAGGAACAACAATAACCTATGAGGACTCCGTCAAGGTAAATTTAAGTGACAATATCCTTAACAAAGCAACTACAGTTTATGGATCTGAAGGTGGCTACACACCCGGAGACGCCTATGATTTTTATTACGATGACAACTACATGGTTCGAGAATGGGTTTTTAGAAAGGGAAATCAAGAAGAACCATCAATGATAACTACATGGGAGGATTATGAAGACTTCAATGGGATTAAAATTGCAAGGACACATATGGGCAAAGACAATAGTGTAAAGCTATATTTCACAAATATTAAGGTAGAGTGACCTTTATCTCCTTAATCTAATTG
This sequence comes from Flavobacteriaceae bacterium, assembly GCA_013001365.1. Taxonomy (GTDB): domain Bacteria; phylum Bacteroidota; class Bacteroidia; order Flavobacteriales; family Flavobacteriaceae; genus JABABD01. Next base: position 2,916 of record JABDMQ010000397.1, on the reverse strand, counting down.
CCAGCCATAATGAACCAATGGTGAAACAGAGCAAAGCAATAAAACTCAGTTTAAGGCTAGATAAGTTTGCTAAGAATCCAAGTATTACTGGTCCTAATAGGAAACCAATGAATCCTGAACCGGCAATAACAGATATACCCTGTGATGATTCAATACCAGGTGTATTGCCTCCCATCCTAAATAATTCAGGAACAATTACTGATAATCCTAAACCAACAAGCCCGAATCCAATAATTGCTAAAACCGGGGTTACTAAAAGGACCAGTCCAAATCCGAAGCTAGCTAAAAGTGAGCCAACTACTATCAATTGCTTAGATCCATATCGAGAACTTATTTCATCACCAAGGAATCGACCTATGGCCATGGTGATCGAAAATGCCGTATAGCCGAGACCTAGCATCGAAATACTAGCCATGGATACATTCTCGAGATATAAAGCGCTCCAGTCAACAATGGCGCCTTCCGATGCCATCACAAAGAACCCTATTAGCGAAATACCTAAAAGTGGGAGGAAATTCTTCGGACTAAATGCCATCTTTTCTTGTTCTTCAGCTCGGACATTAAAATAGAACTTCACGAAAATCAAGTTAAGAATGAGCATAATGATGATCACGATGAAAAGATGGTTCAAGGGATAACTTACTTTCTCTAGGAAGAAGCCACCAATACCTGCTCCAAAAAAACCGCCTATACTAAAGAACCCATGATTTGCAGACATGATGCTTACTCCATCTTCCCTTTCAAGTTCTGTTACAAGCGTATTCATGGCAATATCCGTAAAACCTGAGGTGGCACCCACAAAATACATGCCTAGACAAAGTAAACCAAGATTGGTAGAAGAGAAAGGTAAAATGAATGTCAAAAGGAAAATGAAAATACCATAGGCAGTGGCTTTGCCTACACCAAATTTATTAATAAGTAATGGAGCCAGTAACAACATGGTCAGGGTGCCAAGGGCCATACAAAAAATGGCTATGCCAAGTTCTGCTTCATCAATATTGAGTTTATCCTTGATACTTGGGATATAAATTGCCCATGTACCATACAAAACATTGATCGTAGCAAACACCAAAGCTGGAGCAAAGTAGCGAGACCTATTAAGTATTAGCCAGAGTGATTTCATGAGAATAACATCGAAAATACAGCTTTTTTTGACTTATTATCACTTTGCGAATAGTCTATTTTTAAAGGATTATAATTCCTATTTTTGTATAGAAACCAATATCACTTTCGTGAATAACTTTCAGTCCAATCTTGATTACGCTATAAAACTTGATGTCTCTGATGAATTAACACCATTTCGCGAAAAGTTTCATATACCAAAGAATAAGGATGGCAAAGAGCTTATTTATTTATGCGGCAATTCATTAGGGTTGCAACCAAAAACAACTAAAGCATATATAGAGCAAGAACTTGAAGACTGGGCCAACCTTGGAGTTGAAGGTCATTTAGAGGCAAAGAACCCATGGTTGCCATATCATGAATTCTTGACGGAAAGCATGGCCAGGACCGTAGGAGCAAAACCAATTGAGGTGGTAACCATGAATACCTTGACGGCAAATCTGCATTTCATGATGGTATCTTTCTATAGACCTACTGAAAAAAAGTATAAGATTCTCATAGAGTCTGATGCATTTCCATCAGATAAGTACGCTGTGGAATCTCAATTGCGCCATCACGGCTTTGATGATAAAGAAGGGCTGGTACTTTGGAAACCTAGAGAAGGTGAAGAATTGGTGAATTATGATGACCTTGAGACCATATTGCAAACGCAAGGTCATGAAATTGCTTTGATCATGATCGGTGGTGTTAACTATTACACTGGACAATTCTTTGACTTGAAACGTATTACTGATCTAGGACATGAACATGGATGTGTCGTAGGCTTCGACTGTGCCCATGGAGCTGGAAATGTAGAGTTGAACCTACATGACTCAGGAGCGGATTTTGCTGTTTGGTGCACCTACAAGTACCTGAATTCAGGGCCGGGAAGTCTCGCAGGATGTTTTGTTCATGAGCGGCATGCCTATGACAAAGACCTAAATAGGTTTACTGGTTGGTGGAGCCATAACAAGCAAACGCGGTTTAACATGAGGGACGAATTCGATGTGCTACCTGGTGCCGAAGGTTGGCAATTGAGTAATCCTCCTATCTTATCGATGGCAGCCATTAAAGCGTCATTGGATATGTTCAATGAAGTCGGAATAAAGAAATTAGTTGAAAAGTCAAGGAAGTTGACGGCTTACTTTGAGTTCTTGTTGAAGGATCTAGGTGAAGATACGATTAGGATCATAACTCCTAGCAATCCAGAAGAGCGCGGTTGCCAATTATCGATTCAAGTGAAAAATGCTGATAAGACCCTACACGAGAGACTTACAAAGGCAGGAGTTATAAGTGATTGGCGCGAACCAGATGTAATTCGTTGTGCACCAGTTCCTTTTTATAATTCGTTTCAAGATGTTTATAAAATGGTTCAAATACTAAAAAACCTGATTTAGCTAACATCCCTTGAAAACAATAGGATAATGAATGATCATGTCATTTCGTAAACGGATAAGGAACAAAAAAGAAGATATGAATAAATGGTAGAAAAGCAGCAGAACATTCTAATTATTGGTGCTGGGCTATGTGGTAGTCTTCTTGCATTAAGAATGGGACAACGTGGCTTTAATGTTACGGTCATGGAAAAACGTCCTGATCTTCGCAAAGTTGAAATAAGTGCTGGACGATCAATTAATTTGGCATTTTCAGACAGAGGAATCAAGGCCATGAAACTTGTTGGCATCGAGGAGCAGGTTTTGGCATTATGCATACCTATGAATGGACGCATGATTCATGATAAGGATGGCAATACCTTCATGTCTAACTACAGCGGACGGGATCATGAGTACATAAATAGCATCTCAAGAGGTGGGT
>JABDMQ010000392.1 GCA_013001365.1 Flavobacteriaceae bacterium | reverse complement strand
TTATTAAACATTGCCTTAGGGTTGCTTATATTATACTTAGTCAAAAATGGTCTCACATATTGTAGTTGATGTTCATTCCATTCTTCAACTGCATCGTTTGTGTCATTCTCTTGATCTATATAATCCTTCAATATTTTATGTATTTCCTTATTGGTTATTATGGCAAATGATTCAGCGTACTTTTCTTTAATAAAGGTTACGTATCGATGCTTCCAAAGCAGATAGTTGTAATATTGGTTTGAGTTGTAAATGGTATCGCCATTCGCCTCATCATAGAGATATACATGAAATCTATCAATACGTGTTATACGATTTATGTTCCACTCCGATTTGGAATATTCAGATTCTAAGTCGTTAAGTATATCTGAATAGAGTTGAAGTTCTTTATTAGCTACCTTTCTGGCCTCGTTCCAATTATTTACTTGCAAAGCCAAAAGAATACCAATCATGACAAGCACAATTTCTCCAATAGCGTACTTAAAATACTTTCCAGTTTTTCCTTCTGAAAGCAATTTTTGTCTAATTTTTCTAAAGAATTTAATCATTGGTTAATGGTTAGTCATAATGAAGGCTAACTCGTTATAAGTGGAACTAAATTACCTCTTTACCGGCGATTATTTCCGGATAAAAGGACATTTTGTTCCTGCTTTTGGTTTTTTGTTAAAGATACTAAAATAGTGTCCAGAGGGCTTTTTATGTCCAAAAGATCCTTCTTGGCAACATGGGTGTAGATCATCGTCGTCTCTGGTTTTGCATGACCCAAAAGCTCTTGTATATGCCTTAACCCTACGCCTTGTTCCAGTAAATGCGTCGCATAGCTGTGTCGCAAGGTATGTGGTGTAACATGCTTGGTGATCTTAGCGGCACGGCAGCTTCGTTGCAAGAACTTCCTGATGCTACTGGCCGAGTATTTCTTGCCATTGAAGCCTTCAACAAAATAGCGCGTTGGCTCGTAACTCATGATGTAATTGCTTAGCAAGGGCAGGAAACTTTCAGAAAGGACCACATAACGATCCTTGCGGCCTTTGCTGTTTCTTATCAATACTTGTCGGCGGTCAATGTTTATGTGTTGCAGCTCCAGGTCGATAAGTTCACTGATCCGAAGCCCAGCCGAATAGATCAGTCCAAGAATCGCTCGGTGTTTCAGGTTGGTAGTGCAACGCAACAAGTCTATGACTTCCTCCGGAGATAGTACGACCGGCAATTTCTTGCTTCTCTTTGGGCGTTCCAGTTCCAGGTCTTTTATTTGGGTCATCGGACGGAACCTAATGAACAGTTTCATGGCACTAATGAACTGCCTTTGTGTACTTATAGCATAATTCCTTGGTGCTAAATGGCCTTCAGCAAATCGCTCTACATCTCTATTGGTCAAGGTTTCCAAGGGTTTGTCCTGCATGAATTCCAAGAAATCGGCCACTAAGCTGGAGTAGGTCTCCACCGTACTCTTGCTATAACGCTTTCCTCTTAGATAGGTCACGAAACCATTAAGGGTGTCTCGCTGCGTTTGGGAAAGATGGCGCTTTTGTTTTTTAGGCCTCGCAACTTTAGGTAATACTGGTTTATTGGCCAGTCTGGAGCTATCTATTCTTGCATGCTGCTTGAAGGCGCTATGTACCTGATCGATACTGTTCTTGTTAAACGGCAAATGCCAGCTTCTCATGGTGGCGCTCCAACGTGCATTGGGTATTTTACGCATTATTTGCAATAAGGCTTCGTCATAACTAAAACCTACTATCAATCTAGGTTGTTTATGATGCATTTTTTGGGATAGGGTGATTACTGGTGTGTTTTTCATACGCTACGATTGGTGGTTCAATAAAGGGATATTCCGATCAGTCCATCGCTTCTGTCAAGGTATTGCGCCAAGGATTTCTTGTTCTTGCTGCCCCGAACAATACAGACTATGTCATCGCCAAATATCTCGCCTCTATAAAGGCATTCGCCAATGGTGTTATTGTATTCCATCGATGCGCCTGGGTCGATGGTCACATTATTGGGATGTAACACCACGAACTTTACCCGCTGTGTAGTAATGAACTGTTCTGGTTTCTTGAAGATCACTTTCTCTGCCCTGCCACGCTTGTTGGTCACGATCTTTTTTAGTTCTATGGTAATGGGCTTGTATTTGTGTACGAAATTGCCAAGGTTGGTCCTTAGGTCGCTCAAAGCAGAGGACAAGGCCTGTCTCTTGCTGTTCTTCTTTTCGTAAGAACGGCTTTTGCCTGGGATGGTCAAGCCATAACTAAAAGGGATGTTCTTTGGTTCGTTATAGGTGCCTTGAATGTTCGCTTTGATCGCCAATTCGCATTGGTATCCCGTTTCGACGAATTCGAACTTGGCATTATGGATCACGAATTCTGCTACTTCCTTGTTTGCTGCAGAGTCATAGTCACTGGCCTGGATCTCTGCATGCCTGTTGGAGGCCATCAAGGCTGGGTAGAAATTGTTATTGATCTCTTTAAGGACATCGTTTCGGCCTGTATAGTCAGAGGACTTGCTCAATGTGTATTTTGAATAGGTACTGCCGAAAAACGGCATGTTATCTGTCCTGAGGTGGGTATTCGTGAATTCTACAGGTCCTACGTCCGGCTGTTTCCAATCGAGTTCCTTCTTTAACCGTGCTATGGTCCTTGCGCGTTCTTCGGCCTCCCGTTTCCTCATGTCGGCGGTCATGTAATCCGAGGAAACGATTTGGTAGTCCTCAGGAACAAAATCCCCATGGCGCCAACCGTTATCGGTTTCCTCGAAACCAACGGATCCGGTAAATAAGACGCGTTGGCCTTTTTCGAGCAGTTGCGAAAACGTGCTGGTGGCTTCTTTTGCATAACTGAAATCGATCAAGAATTCGCCACTGGTTTGTTTTTCGGAACTCGGATTGCCAAAACTTATGTATAGGTC
>JABDMQ010000375.1 GCA_013001365.1 Flavobacteriaceae bacterium | reverse complement strand
AGATATCACCTTTCAATAAACCACCTTTTAGTCCCATGGCACCTGTCATTCCGGTTTCTTCATCTATGGTGAACAAAGCCTCAATTGCAGGATGTTCTATCTCCTTGCTCTCCAATACCGACATGATCGTTGCGACACCTAGTCCGTTGTCAGCACCAAGGGTCGTCCCTTCTGCCCTTACCCAATCACCATCGATACGCATCTTGATGCCTTGGGTATCAAAATCGAACTCGGTATCGTTGTTTTTCTGGTGCACCATATCCAGATGCGATTGCATGACAACGGTCTGTCTGTCTTCCATGCCTTTGGTAGCTGGCTTCTTGATGATTACGTTTCCTACCTCATCTTCCATGGTTTCCAATCCCAGATTCTCTCCGAAATCTTTCATGAACTGAATAACGCGTTCCTCCTTCTTGGATGCCCTTGGTACGGCATTCAAGTCTGCAAAATTATTCCAAAGTCGTTGTGGTTCTAACTGTCTTATTTCAGAATTCATATCGGGTGGTTTATAGATTTCAAAGGTACAGAAATGACCAACATCTAAATAAATTATTGCCTATTTTTGATCGATGTCGAAAAACAAGAATATATACATTGCAGTCTCCTTGATTCCCTTGATATTCTTGGTGAAAATCCTTGGCAGGTTCCCACAATTCGTTGAGGATCATTACAGCAATGGGGTTTATCCAGTTATTTCGAGTATAGAGCGCTATGTGTTTGGGTGGCTCCCATTCTCTTTTGGAGACCTGGTTTATGCAGGAGCGATCATTATAATAATTAGATGGCTCTTACGAAATCGACGACGATTCTTCAAGGACACCAAAGGATGGTTTATTGAGGTTTTTGCAGTGATCACGATCATCTATTTAGCGTTTCACATTTTCTGGGGAATGAACTACTACCGACAGCCTCTTCATGTAACCCTGAACATTCAAGATGAATACACGTCGGAAGAGCTTTTGGATCTGACCAATCGTCTTATTGATAAAGTGAATGGCATTCAAGAAGAACTCGCTAGTAACGATTCGACCGAAGTGGTCATGCCCTATTCCAAGAACGAGATGCTCAAACGAGCACCTGAAGGTTATGAAGTATTAAAGCAACAATATCCACATCTGGAGTACCATCCAAGAAGTGTAAAGCGATCCTTGTTCAGTATTCCGCTTACCTATATGGGCTTTAGTGGCTATCTCAATCCGTTGACCAATGAAGCCCAGGTTGATGGACTCATACCAGCTTACAAGTTCCCGACAACGACCTGTCATGAGATTGCCCATCAGTTGGGCTATGCCGCAGAGAACGAAGCCAATTTCGTTGGTGGCTTGGCAGCCATTCATAATCCTGATAGGCATTTTCAATATTCTGGCTATGCTTTCGCATTGCGTCATTGCCTGAACGAGATCTTTCGTCGTGATGAACAACTTTTCAATGACTATATGGAAAAAGTGAATATCGGCGTTCTCAAGAACTACCAAGAGGTTCGTGATTTCTGGGAAAGTTACCGCAATCCAACAGAGCCTTTGTTCAAAGCAACCTATGGTGCCTATTTGCAAAGTAACAATCAAGAAGGTGGGATAGAAAGTTATAGTTATGTGGTCGCGCTAATTGTAAATTACTATAAGGAACACTCGCTATAAGCATACGTTAAAAATATCTTAATAGTCCGATCAGTTTTTGCATTTCGTTATCTTTAAGCGAATTATTAACTAATCAATCACATAATGTTAAGAAAGTATCTCATCTTCTCGATGCTTTTGTGTTCTCTCATGATGTTTTCACAAGAGCATTTCCCGAAAAACGATGGTGTTAAGACAACGGATAATATTCATATGGCGTTCACGAATGCCAAGATATACGTTACACCCACACAAGTAATTGAAAACGGCACCTTGCTCTTAAAGAACGGAAAAGTGGTCAATGCAGCAAGCTCTGTGAGCATCCCTGCAGATGCCGTCACTATTGACTTGGCAGGCAAGAGCATTTATCCTTCTTTTATAGATGTCTTTTCCGCCTATGGCGTAGAGAAACCAAAACGTGCTCAAGGTGGTGGACGTTCGCCTCAGTACGATGCAACGCGTCAAGGCTTCTATTGGAATGATCATATCATGCCTGAGAACAATGCCATTGAAAAATTCAAGTACGACGATAAAGCAGCCTCTGATTTGCGGAAAGCAGGTTTTGGAGTCGTTAATACGCACATCCAGGATGGCATTGCTAGAGGAAGCGGTGCATTGATTGCCCTTAATGGTAAAGGAAATAATTCGGATCGAATCATCGAAGATCGTTCCGCACAATATTTCTCTTTACGAAAAAGTGTTGCTTCTCGACAGTCGTATCCAGGATCCGTCATGGGTTCGATGGCCCTTCTGCGTCAAGTAAAATTCGATGCTGATTGGTACGCTGGTGGTAACGCCAATGTTACGGATCGCTCATTGGAAGCCTACATCGCCAACAAGAACATGGTGAATATCATACATGCAGGTGACAAGGTAAATGCTCTTAGGGTCGATAAAGTAGGTGATGAAATAGGCACACAATACGTGATAGTTGGTGGTGGCGATGAGTACGAATGGGTAAAAGACATCAAAGCAACGAATGCCAAATACATTATCCCGATCAATTTTCCTAAAGCCTATGATGTCGAGAATCCGTTCTTGGCAAGCTCTTTGGAATTAGAATCGATGCGCGAATGGAACCAGAAACCATTCAATCCTAAAGTACTTGCTGATAATGGTGTGACCTTTGCATTGACCATGCATGACCTGAAGACCTCGAAGGATTTCAAATCGAATTTAATGAAAGCCATCGACCATGGATTGGACAAGACCAAGGCGCTTGAGGCATTAACAACGGTTCCAGCTCAGATACTAGGAAAAAGCAATGCCATCGGTTCTTTGAGAGCAGGAAGTTGGGCAAATTTCCTGATAACGTCTGGAGATATTTTCGATAAGGAAACCACCCTCTACGAAAATTGGGTACAAGGAAAGAAACATGTTATCGAGGACATATCAGTTAAGGACATTAGAGGTGATTACGAATTGAACCTAGCTGGTAAAACTTATGATCTTTCTATAACTGGGTCGCCAAGCAAGCCAAAGGTTGAAGTTAAAACAGGTGATCAGAAACTAGGGTCCAAGTTATCTTATAAGGACGACTGGATGAATTTGACCTTGACAACTCCTGACACCACAAAACAGGAATTCATCAGGTTGGCATCTCATATAAAAAACGTTGGCAACATGAGCGGTAAGGCGGTGCTATCCAATGGAACGGAAACGTCTTTCTATGCCAAGAAAACAGGTGACGCCAAATCCTCAGACAAGAAAAAGGACGAGAAAAAAGATATGCCTAAGATGTTGCCACTCACCTATCCTAATGGTGCTTA
>JABDMQ010000372.1 GCA_013001365.1 Flavobacteriaceae bacterium | reverse complement strand
TCAATGGCTGGACCGTGGTTGCGATTTAGAGGACATCTAGATAATATTGCCAATAATACGCTTATTGGAGCTGTTAATGCCTTCAACAAGAAGACCAACTTTGTCAAGAATCAATTAACTGGTGAATTTGGTGGAGTTCCTGATGTGCAACGTGAGTACAAGAAAGCTGGAATCAAGACCATTGTTGTTGGTGACCATAATTATGGCGAAGGATCTTCAAGAGAGCATGCCGCTATGCAACCTAGGCATTTAGGAGTAGCTGCAGTAATCGTGAAGTCTTTTGCTCGTATTCATGAAACGAATCTCAAGAAACAAGGAATGCTTGGGTTGACATTTGCTAACGAGAATGATTACGACCTGATTCAAGAAGATGACGCCTTTAACTTTTTGGACCTTAATGAATTTGCTCCAGGAAAGCCCTTGACAATTGAAGCAGTTCATTCAGACGGTAATAAGGATGTCTTTAAAGTCAATCATACATATAATGATGCTCAGATCGAATGGTTTAGTGAAGGATCTGCATTGAATTTAATAAAGAAGGAGAACGCTTAACATTCTCTTTAATTTTGTACGAATAAAACTCCTGAATGCATTCAGGAGTTTTCTTTTTGTTAGGATATTCAATTTTCAACGACACATTACATGAAACAACCAGTAATATGAAATCTCTTTGGGTATTTGAAGATGTAAACCTTTTCGGAATGTTGTGTCCGCATAAATTCAAAAAATATAAGGCAGAACATAATTTTGATGCCTATAAGAAGAAGGATTACATATATTTTGAAGAGGATAGTGCTAATAAAGTTTACCTGATCGAAAAAGGCAAGGTAAAGATTGGATACTACTCCGAAGATGGCCATGAAATCGTAAAAGCCATATTGACTCGTGGTGAACTATTTGGTGAGAAAGCCATTTTAGGAGAGAACAAGCGGGATGAATTTGCACAATCAATTGATAACAATACGTCCATTTGCCCAATAGGAGTCCAGACTATGCACGAACTTATGCGAGATAACCAAAGCTTCAGTTTCAAAGTTTATAAATTCATTGGTTTCAAGTTCAAGAAATTAGAAAGAAGACTTCAAATACTGCTATTCAAGGATGCCAAGACCCGTCTAATAGAGTTCCTGGATGAGTTGTGTAACGATTATGGGTATGATTGCCCAAAGACCGGAGACCATGTGGTAAAACATCCATATACCCAGAAGGACATCGCCTCACTTATTGGAACGTCAAGACCAACATTGAATATCTTGTTGAACGAGCTTAAAGAAGAAAATGTCCTTGATTTCAATAGAAATGAGATGAGATTCTACCAAAAAATCGCTTAGTGTTAGCTACCTAACATTTAAAGTGAACCCTGCGCTATAATTTTGGGTCATAATTAAATTATGAACTTTAAAATTTATTAGCAATGATCAAAAAACTTTTTTTAGGGGTTATGGCATTAGGATTAATCGCCACCTCCTGTAGTAGCGATGATGATAACGGACCTACTACACAAAATTTAACGTTGAACTTAAGTGGGCTCGAAGACCTTGGCTCTGATTACGTATATGAAGGATGGATAATAGTAAGCGGAGCTCCTGTTTCAACGGGAACATTTACCGTGGATGGTTCTGGAACTTTATCCCAAACAACCTTTGCAATAGACGCTACACAACTAAGTACAGCTACGGCTTTTGTACTGAGTGTTGAGCCTGCAATTGATACAGACCCTGCTCCAGCTGCGACCAAATTACTTCAAGGTGATTTCTCTGGAGATTCTGCAACTGTGAATACAGGGATTGTTGGAGACTTCAGTAATGCCGCCGGTGATTTCTTTTTAAGATCGCCAACAGACGAGATGGGAACTAATAACGGTAACGATGAAAATGGTATTTGGTTCGGAACACCTGGTATGCCACCAACACCTAATTTTGTGCTACCAACGCTGCCTGCCGGCTGGGCTTATGAAGGCTGGGTAGTAGGTGATACAGGACCGTTGACTACAGGTACTTTTACTGCATTCAACGCTGTCGATGACGCTGCACCATTTAGTGCTACAATGCAAGCAGGTCCGCCTATTCCTGGTGAAGATTTTTTCATGAATGCGCCAACGGGAGAGACATTTCCTCTGGATATTCGAAATAGGACCGTCGTGATTTCTGTCGAGCCTGTTCCAGATAATTCTCCAGCACCTTTTGTACTGAAGCCATTGGTGGGTACAGCAGGAACCGAAACGGCTCCTTCTACACATCCATTTGGTTTAAACCTTGGGTCATTGCCTACAGGATCAGTTACAAGATAAAAACTTTGTTTTTTGTAAGATGGAGGCGCAATTTCGATTTATCGGATTTGTGCCTCCTATTTAATTGCTGAAAATTTTTTCTGTAAATATTCGACTAACACAAGATTGGTCAATATCATTGTAAAGGCATATACAGTGTCTTCAATAGGAATAGTGAACAATCGTATTCCAATAATCTCGGAATCGCTATACCATACTACTTGATCTTCAATAAAGCTTCCAGTCAGAATTCCATTTACGATAAAGAAAGGAATTAACATCACTAGGAATGTGACATAGTAGGATTTTAACAAATCATTATTGAAATAAAATACGATTGGCAACATAATAAAAGCATAACTAAAGTTTATGAATGTATACCATTTATCATGGTTAATAGCGATCATGATAATGAACAATGCGATAAGCGCAAAGGTGAGGGTTTTAGTCACAGTATCATTCAATTTGATCTTCGGGAAGTAATAAAGCAATGCATAATGAGTAAAAACACAGGCGTAAGGGATGCAAATGAAAAACAGCCATTCTTCGATGGGTAATCCAAGAAGTCTTTTATTCAGGAAATACGTGTCGTTAAATCCCCAAAATCCTTGCTCAGTAAAAATCACATCCCACGGAATGAATATTAGCATCGTTAACGGAATAGCAAAGAATAATGCTTTCCACTTTTTATAAAACTTAAGTTTAGGATGAAAACTGAACAAGAACGGAATGGACAATGACCCAAGATCAAGAAGCAAATAAAGATAGTTCATGACTACCTCTTGAAATATTTAAAGGGCACTACAAGCATTCCAAAGCACTCACCATCTTCTTTACCAAGGGGTTTGTGATGAATCATATGCGCTCGTCTTACGCCGCGAGCATACCAATTGTTTGCATTGCGGAACAACTTGAAT
>JABDMQ010000317.1 GCA_013001365.1 Flavobacteriaceae bacterium | reverse complement strand
ACAGTGGCCTTGGGTACGGATTTCCCTGTAGAACGTGTGAGTCCGTTCTTGACATTTTACGCCGCAGTGGCAAGAAAGGATTTGGAGAATTATCCGGAAGGAGGCTTCCAAATGGAAAACGCTTTGACCAGGGAAGAAACATTGAAAGGCATGACGATATGGGCCGCCCATTCCAATTTCGAGGAAGACGAAAAAGGAAGTATTGAAGTTGGTAAGTTTGCTGACTTCGTAATTCTGGACAAGGATATTATGACCATTGCAGAGAGTGAGATTCCGAATATAAAAGTAGTAAAGACCTTTGTAAATGGCATGGCACAATAATTGCAACCTTGTTTCCTTGAAAAAAACAACCACATGAAATTCATTTTATCCTTCCTATTATTAACCTTCAGTTATACTGTTCTTGCACAACAAGCTCCTGAGCATATTGGAAAGTATACAAAGAAAATTGAGACCTCAGAAGGTGTAACTTTTGAATATAATCTCACTTTGAATCATAACGGAACGTTCCTATTCCATTATTTTGATGATAAAGATGCCAAATATGATGTACTTAACAAGAATGGCAAAGGCAAGAATCAATATGGTAAAGGTACTTGGATATCAAATGGCAAAGTGATATCCCTTAAAGCTATTGAGTCAATTGATATTGATAAGACGCATACACTGAATTTGAACAATAGCAAAGGACGATATATAACGAAATCACCAAGGGACAAATCAGATAGGGTGATAGAAGATGCCATACTTATTTATGATTCTGGTATTCCTTGGGTAAAACGCTTAAAGCTTATAAAAACAAATAAGAAAGAGGATTAGTTACATTTGTATTACAGCGATAGTGATAAAAATCCTTCTATTAAATTGTATATTTACAGAAATACATACATCATGAAAACAGTTCTCTCATTTATCTTTATTTTCCTGATTTCATTTAGCACAATAGGACAGGTTGATGCTTACAGTGAAGATGTCAAGGTTTGCATCAAGCAAAATGGCACCTACGATTATTACGCTGATGTTGTGGATCAAATGTTCACTATGTTAAAACAACAGTATTCGGCGAAAAATGTGCCTGATACCGTTTGGAATGAACTAGAGGCAAGCAAATCTGATTCTATGGACGAATTGAGCCAGATGTTGGTCTCTGCCTATAGAGGTTATTTTTCGCATGACGATGTTAAAAACATGAATGCTTTATATAAAAGCCAAGCAGGGCAGACTATGGTTAACGACGCCCATAATTTATCTGCATCAGATAAATCGGAATTAGGGCAATTCTACGAAAGTGATACAGGTCAAAAGATCTTGGGTTCTCAAGAAGAGATGAACAAGCTCATGAGCAAGATATCAGAAATGTGGAGTAGTGATATGTATCGCAGTGCTGTAGCCAAACTATCCGAAAAAGGTTTCACTCTGCAGCAGTAAGCCTGGCTAAATAATCATGATGCTCACCTTCGAGCATTAATTCACAATCCAAACCTGAAGCTTCAGCTATTGATTGCAACTTGTTGAAATCAAGGTATAACCATTTCATGACCTTTTTTTCTCCTTTATATCTTAGATAGTAATCTAGCTCCCCATAGTAATTGGTATTCGTATCCTGCCAAATGCCACCATCTTCATCTTTGTACATGTAGAGTATATCTGAGGAATCGATAAGTATCTGCCCACCTAGATTCAATAGGGATCTTAAATGTTTCAAATAAGTTGGTGCAAGGTCCAGTGACTGAAAAATACCTGTTCCATTCATTAGAAGTAGGATGGTATCAAAAGTTTCGGTTTCATTTAGGAGATCAAGTTTTGCAACAGACTGAACTCCGCGTAACTTACTGACCATAATTGCACCTTCGGAAACATCTATTGCTTTGACTTCCAATCCTATGTCTTGAATATACAAACTATGACTGCCAGCCCCGCATCCCACATCTAATACTCTACCTCTGCATAATTCAAGCGCTTTCTGCTCGATTTCCGGCATGTCATTGAAACCTCTGAAAAGATAGGGAAGGGGCAATGTGTCTTCCGAAGAGATACTGGTTGCTGTAACAATATCTTCCGAATAATCACCACTTTGAAAATCCAGTAAAGCCTTTCCGAATATATCTTTCATATTTTTACACCATGCAAGACAAAATTGATGATCTTCCAAAGCTCGCCAAAGATAAGCATAAGGAAAACAAGGCCTTTTTCTCAAAACTCAAGAAAAAACCACCAAAGCACTTGGATTATTTAATGCAAGAACTACATGAGGAGGAATTCCAACGAACGGATTGCTTGAACTGCGCTAATTGCTGCAAGACCACGGGACCTTTATTCACAGATAAGGACATTTCAAGAATTTCGAAGTATCTGAAGATGAAAGAGCAAAAGTTCATAGAACGATATTTACGAGTGGATGAAGAGAATGACCATGTTTTGCAAAGCGTACCTTGCACGTTTCTAGGTTCGGACAATTACTGCTCGATCTACGAGGTGCGTCCAAAGGCATGTCGCGAGTTTCCGCATACTGATCGAAAGAAATTCCATCAGATCTCAGAATTAACCCTTAAAAATGTAGCAATTTGCCCGGCCGCTTATAATATTGTTGAAGAAATGAAAAGACGACTAATCTAGATGAATTTCATTATCTTAAGGCTGCTATGAAAAAGAATATCCTGCTGCTTCTATTGGCGTTCATGATTTCTGTGCCAGTATTATGTCAGAATTGGTTCACCTCATTTGAGGTTGCCAAACGAATGGCACTAGTTCAAGATAAAATGCTATTCGTTATGTGGGAAGGCTCCTTAAAATATCCTTACTACGTTCTGGTAAAAAATAATAGGGGAAAATTGATTCTGGTTGACCTAAAAATGAATGAAGACATAAATGAAAAGATCTGGGAATTTTTTGTTCCTCTGCTCTTACCAGAGGATGCCTATGGCGATTTCTTGGATGACGTGGAAGATATTGCAAACCTGACCTATATGCAAAAATTACAGGATGACAGTATCAAGATCATGGATGTGAATGGGAGGATCTTGAATGTCAAGTATTCTTCAATGTATACAGAGAATTTGTCAACAATGATCGACCTGTATGCATTGAATACCGCTTACATAAACCCTTTTCTTCGTAATTATCGTGAAGAAGCCAACTTCAATACAACCCTAGCACTTGCCTCAAAATACCTTGATTTTGCCATTTTTGCTAAAAGTGACAGAATGAGGGCTGCAATCGTGAGGCTATCCGGCTTGTATTTGAAGGAAGCTAAAAATTATATCGCGCAAGAGGATGAAAATAAAAAACATACTCATCTTCAAAAACTAGCTTTGCAGGAGATAAAATCTGCTTTGATATCAAGTCATCCCAGAAAGGCAAGGAGATTACTTAAAAAATACAAGTTATCCGATATCGACCCTCCCAATAAAGGTTTATTTAGTTTCTTGAATTATGCTACTTTTACAATATTGAGTGATAAGAAAGCTTCGGAATCTTGGAAGAAGGAGATTAATGCATCGCAATTACGCAAAGCCAATTTGATCGTCAATATTAATTAAACTATGTGACAATGGAATCAATAATTGATTATTTCACCAATATACCATCACCTCATAGAGCGCTTATTGTTATTGGAGGATTGACCTTCTTCTGGCTATTGGAAGGTGCTGTTCCATTGTTCAAGTTCAATTACAAGAAATGGCGCCATGCGGTGCCTAACATCTTTTTTACACTTACGACCATTGCCATAAATTTCGCTTTGGCTTTCCTTTTATTGAGTACAGCTGATTGGGTTGTTGCCAACGATTTCGGCATCATTAATTGGTTGCCGGATACGCCTTTGTGGGCCTATGTGCTTATTGGTGTACTATTGCTCGATTTCATAGGAGCCTATCTTGCGCATTATGTGGAACATAAGGTCAAACCTCTTTGGATGATTCATTTGGTGCATCATACCGATCATAAGGTCGACACGACCACGGCTAACAGGCATCACCCATTGGAAAGCATGATTCGTTTCAGTTTCACCTTATTGGGCGTTTTTATCATCGGTACACCTATCGGGATCGTGATGCTATATCAAGCCTTGTCGCTTATTGCGACGCAATTCAGCCATGCGAACATCAAGTTGCCAAAAAAGGTGGATAATGCATTGAGTTGGGTAATCGTTTCACCAGATATGCATAAAGTGCATCATCATTATGTGCTTCCATATACAGACAGTAATTACGGTAATATCTTTGCTATCTGGGATCGAATTTTCGGAACCTTCATGACATTGGATACCGATAAGATCGAGTATGGCGTTGATGTCTTTCCGAATGAGGCTGAAAACAGTAATATAGTCGATCTATTGAAGCAACCTTTCCAGAAATACCAGAAGCCAACTGTTATTCCGACAAAAAACGATCAATCGTAAATCAAATATTTCTTTCTTAATTCCTTGAAGGCATTGAGGCCTTCTTGCCATGAAGCTTTGATTTCTGCCTCAGCCAACCCATTTTCTATTTGTTCTTGAAGATTTTTTGTCCCCGCTAGTTTGGTGAAGAAATCATTAAAAAACGGTTCGCTTGGCGCCAGTTGCTCATGCGAGCTGTAAAACTCAATCAGCCAGTCCAGATTCAATTCATTCAAATGTTCGGTATTCTGTAAATTCTTTCCAGAACAAGTCTTTCCCTGATGCTTGGGGTATTTCGCACCTTCATTCGGCTGAGGTGTAAAAGCAAATGAATAATAGCTTAATAATGGACTACCAATGACTTGAAACTGCATGTCAGTTCCTCTACCAACGCTAACATTGGTGCCTTCAAAAAAACAAAGGCTCGGATAGAGATTGATAGATTTGTCATTGGGTAGGTTAGGAGATGATTTTATTGGAAGACTATAAGCCGTAGTATGTGTATAGTTTTTTACTGGTATTACAATGATGTCACATTTTATTCCATTCTCCAACCATCCTTCACCATTTATCATTTTTGCATATTCGCCAATTGTCATTCCATGAACCACTGGGACTGGATGCATACCGACAAAGCTTTCGTGTTCCATTTCCAAGATTGGGCCATCAACATAGTGCCCGTTTGGATTTGGCCTATCGAGAATCAAAACAGGAATGTTATTATCGGCACAGGCCTCCATGACATAATGCAGTGATGAGATATAGGTGTAGAAACGAGCCCCAACATCTTGTATGTCGAATATCATCATCTCTATGCCCTTTAGTTGCTCAATGCTCGGTTTTTTGTTCTTGCCATAAAGGGAAAGTATTGGTAATCCCGTCTTCATGTCGACGCCATCAATCACTTGTTCACCAGCATCTGCCTTGCCACGAAATCCGTGTTCCGGGGCAAAGACTTTAATGATATTGACTCCTGAGGATTTTAACGAATCGACCAAGTGGACATAGTTGTCACTGTTGAATATAACTGAGGTTTGATTAGCAACAATACCAATCTTTTTTCCGTTTAACAAAGGCAAGTATCTTTCGGTTTGGTTGGCTCCAATGATGATTGATACTTCATGTGGAATCAAAGTAGATTCATTAGTAGATTGCATGTCCGAACCACATGAAGAGGAAGCAAGAACAAATATTAAAACTGTATTTTTGATAAAATTTAAAACCATTCTCTAATCTTGAATTTTGAGTACTTTCTTGCTAAACGTATTATTGGAAGCCGTTCGTATAAAAGTAGTATTTCGGCCCCAATAATAAAAATAGGCATCGTGGCC
>JABDMQ010000283.1 GCA_013001365.1 Flavobacteriaceae bacterium | reverse complement strand
ATTGTTTACAGGCATTTATAACCATCGGCCTCTTAGCGGTGGTGTTCTCGACTTACAATACTGGGATGCAGATGCATCCACATGGATTCCTATCTTTGATTTTGTTGGCAACGGTGGTGGGTCCGATTACGAATCATGTTTGAGCATGCAACCATACGAAGCTGGTCTGGATATCAGTGGATTTTCGGCAACTCATTTGTCGGGGTTTAAATATAGGTTTTCATTTGATGATGCTGATGGATGGTTATGGGGATTCTGCATTCAACAACCTGTATTGCTTTCTACTGCGCCAACACCACCAAATTGCGATTCAGTATTAACCAATCCTATTGATGGAGCTGTTGATGTTAACGAAAATGAAGATCTGACCTGGAGCCCTGCAACGAATTTTCCAACAGGTTATAAGATTTCAATTGGGACAACATCCGGTGGAACCGATGTCGCAAACAATATTGATGTTGGCAATGTTCTTACTTACGACCCAGGCACCTTGAATTATGCCACCACCTATTATGTCACGATAACACCTTATGGTTCAAGCGGTGATGCCACAGGGTGCACTGAAGAAAGTTTTACCACAAGAGATGATCCAAATGTTGTTGTAGATTGTGATGCAGGACCTATCAATACGACTTATTGCTATGTAAACAGCGATACCATGCAATTCAATTTCATGAGTTCGTCTGGGTTTCCATTGAATATTCTTTTTAATGCAGGGCAAGTAGAAAATAATTTTGATGAGTTGATCATCCTCGACTCAGATGGGGTAACAGATCTAAATGCCACAACACCCTATGGTAATGGAGGGGATTTAACAGGTCTCACTTATACCTCAACTGGAGATACGCTTACGGTGATCATTCAATCTGATGGTTCGATCAACTGTCAAGGTAATGGGTATACACCTTGGGATTTTGATGTTTGGTGCCAAACATGTGACACACAAACTGTAGATTTCTCAATCGATGGTAGTTGTGAGCCTACATCAGAATTCAATATCGATGTAAATATTTCTGATCTTGGTTCGGCATCTTCTATTACAGTAAATGACGATCAAGGAAGTGATGAACAAGTAACGACAAATACAGGCGTGCTAACCTTTGGGCCTTATCCTGCAAATACAGAAGTGGTAATTACTGTAGCAAATACAGACGATGCCAATTGCATTGTCACAAGTTTGCCATTGACATTTGTTTGCCCACCACCTCCAAACGAATGTTCCATTATTTATGCTGGAGAAGATTCCATTGTAGATTGTGAAAATCCAAGTACCGACCTTACTGCGTCATTCATGACCAGTGGTGTTAATATTGTTTCCTACGATATTAATGGGCTTGACACCTGTCCAACGCCTCCACTAGTTGGTGGTGCGCCAACTGGCATAGATATAGACGATAGGTGGTCTCAACCTATCGACCTATCGTTTGAGTTCTGTTTTTTTGGAGATACTTATGATCAGGTTGTCATAGGTGCAAATGGATTATTGACCTTCGACGTCGGTCTAGCAGGTCAGTTCTGCCCTTGGTCATTCAGTGATTCTGTGCCGAGTGCCAATTTACCTTTGAATGCCATATTTGGAGCATATCACGATATTGATCCTAGCGTTTGTGGGAATATTGAATATTTCATTCTAGGAAGCGCACCTTCAAGACAATTCGTAGTGAATTTTGTGAATACCTGCCAATTCAGCTGTAATGATCTTGAATCTTCTCAGCAGATCATATTGTATGAGTCTTCCAATAACATAGATGTCAATATTATTGATAAACCAACATGCGCGACATGGAATAATGGAAATGCCGTCATAGGCGTCCAGAATTTTGATGGAAGTTTAGGCTTTACACCACCTGATAGGAATACTGGACCCTGGACCGCCTCGAACGAGTCTTGGAGATTCTCACTTTCAGGAGACCCTAGTTATGTTTTTGAATGGTTTGATGGAACCACCTCCCTGGGTGATACTGAAACAATCTCAGTTACTCCAATGGAAACAACCACCTATACGGCCTCTGTGTCATATGTGCTCTGTGATGGCAGTACTGAAACAATTACTGATGATGTAACAGTGGAAGTCGAGATTCCAGAAATAAATATTGTTCAACCTGAGACTATTGAGGAATGCGAAGATCGAACTGATGGATTCCTGGCATTCGATCTAACAGGATTGGACACAACTATATTGAATGGTCTTACCGATTACGGAATTACATATCACCTGACACAAGCAGATGCTGATGATGGAATCAATGCCATTAGCTCACCGAATGCATATACCAATGTATCTAATCCACAAATGATCTATGCTCGAGCCGAGCGCAATACAAATGCCAATTGTTATGAAACGACTTCATTTGAACTCGTGGTCACCAATTGCGTGTTTCCACAAGGAATCTCCCCGAATAATGATGGGCTAAATGATAGTTTTGACCTTTCAGACTATGAAGTGAGCAGTCTTGAGATCTATAACAGGAATGGCATACTTGTATATTCGAGACGAAATTATACCAATGAATGGCAAGGTCAATCCAATGAAGGTAGTGAACTTCCAGTAGGTACTTACTTCTATATAATGAGATATAGGGATAATATAGAACGCAGTTCTTGGATATATATTAATAAATAACCCTGAACGACCTAATAAAGCAAGAAATGAAAAAAATATATCTCTCTCTTATAGCGTTGCTAATTGCCTTTAACATAGAGGCACAACAAGATCCACAATACACACAATACATGTATAATATGAATGTCATGAATCCTGCTTATGCCGGATCAAAAGACAATCTTTCCTTCGGATTACTTTACCGTGACCAATGGAATGGGTTTGAAGGTGCTCCGAAAACAGGAACGTTCTTTGGACATGCGCCTGTAGGCGATAAAGTTGGGCTGGGTCTCTCTGTAATATCAGACGAGATTGGGCCAGTGAAAGAAACAAACGCTTATGTGGACTTCTCTTATACACTTGACCTTGAAGGTGAAAATAAGTTATCGTTCGGCATCAAGGCAGGTGCTACATTTCATGATATAGGATTGACCAATTTAGACTTGATAGACCCTAATGACCCATTCTTTAGTGAAAATATAAACACAACAACGCCCAATATAGGTGCTGGGATTTTTTATCATACAGACAAGTATTATCTAGCGGCCTCCATTCCTAATCTTTTAAGTTCTGTTCACTTAGATACCAATGGTACGAAAATAGGCTCTGAAGCAAACCATTATTTCATTACCGGAGGTTATGTATTCACGCTTTCTGATAATGCTAAATTGAAGCCTTCATTCTTAGTTAAATCATCATTTGATGCACCTACATCTTTCGATGTGAACCTGAATGCATTGTTCTTTGAGAAATTCGAGATCGGCGCATCTTATAGACTTGATGATTCGTTCTCTGGCTTGGTGAATTTTGCTATTACTCCGAGTTTGCGTATCGGTTATGCCTATGATAATATTACATCAGAAATCAAGGCCTATGCTCCGGCCTCGCATGAATTCATGCTTTTATTCGATATCAACCTACCAAGAAAAGTATCTCGTTCGCCAAGATTCTTTTAACCTGTTAAGTTAAACACGATCATGAAAAAAATATATATACAATCCTTAATTCTAACATTGGTCAGTACCAGCATTTTTGCACAGACAAAAATGACTAAAAAGGCCGATAAGCTTTACGACAGATTTGAATTTGTAGATGCTGCTGAAGAATATGCCAAAATAGTAGAAAAGGGAAATGGTGATGCTTATGTTTATTCGAGATTAGCGGAATCCTTTTATAATATATTCAATACCGAAGAAGCAGAGAAGTGGTATGCCAAGGCTTTGGAAACTTCCGAAGACCCTGAAATGGTCTACAAATATTCACAGATGCTCAAGGCGAATGGAAAATACGATCAATCAAATGAATGGATGAACAAGTTCGTTTCTATGCGTCCAGGAGACATTCGTGCAGTGGCGTATCGAGACAATCCAGACTATCTTCCTAAAATTCTTGAAAAAGGCAAGAAGTTCAATATACAGAACCTGACTTTCAATACTGAGTATTCCGATTTTGGCGGTGCAGTTAACGGCAATGATCTTTATTTCACCTCTGCAAGAAATACAGGAAGAAAGACCTATGGTTGGAATGAAGAACCTTATTTGGATATTTTCTTCCTTTCAATGAATGAAGATGAAAGTTATAATTCGGCATTCATGCTTGATGAGGATATCAATACGAAGTATCATGAGGGTATTGTTTCTTTTACATCCGATGGTAGGACAATGTATTTTTCTCGTGAAAGCTTTTCTGAAGATCAATATGAAAAAGACCCCGAATCGAAAAACAAGTTCAGTGTGCTTCAATTATTCAGGGCCAAGCGAATGGGAAGTGCATGGGGAAATGTTGAACAACTATCAATTAGCAGCGATTCCTACTCTGTTAAGAATCCTTCTATAAGTCCAAATGGCAGGACTTTGTACTTTGCCTCAGACATGCCAGGAGGCTTTGGACAATTTGACATTTACAAGGTTTCCGTCGATTTGAATGGCACCCTAGGAACTCCGGAAAATCTCGGACAGAAAATAAATACTGAAGCTCAGGAAATGTTTCCATTCATAAGCGATAATTATACATTGTATTTTTCGTCTAATGGACCCTTAGGTCTTGGTGGATTGGATGTTTATCATACACGAGAAGTTGACGGAAAATATGCACCTGTAAGGAATATTGGAATCCCTATCAACAGTGCTGCAGACGATTTCGCATTTACACTTAATGAAGAAACCGAAAAAGGTTTTGTCTCATCCAACAGGTATGGTGGAAAGGGTAGTGATGACATTTATGCCATTAGAAAATTACAGCCTTTATGCGATGTATTGATCACTGGAACAGTTACGGATGCAAAGACCGGAAATAAAATAGTCGGTGCGGCTGCAACGCTTTACGATAATCAAGACAACAGTATCGTATCCAAGACGACCGATGAAAATGGTAAGGTAGAATATATCATTGAATGCCAAGAAAATTCTAATCTAGAAGTGGTCATGGAAGGTTATGAGAGCAATAGGGTAGAGATATCCGGTAGTTCTGAAGAAGAGATCAGTGTTAATATAGCCTTGAATCCTATTGAAAAAATCATCGTCGAAGATCGAATAGTCTTGAACCCGATCTATTTTGATTTTGACAGATCCAATATAACGGCACAAGCTGCTTTTGAACTGGATAAACTGGTACAACTCATGGATAAGTATCCGGAATTAGTTGTGAATGCTACTTCGCATACCGATAGTAGGGGTAATGATACCTATAACAGACGATTATCAGACCGCAGGGCACAAACGACGGTTCAATACATCATCTCAAAGGGTATTGAAGGCTCTAGGGTCTCTGGTGAGGGTCTAGGAGAAAGCCAGCCAATTTATGATTGTGGATCGAAATGCAGTGAAGAAGAACACCAAATGAATAGACGTTCGGAATTCATCATAGTTAGTGGTGGACCGAATTCACAATAAAAGGATTAACTAACTAATCAAATCCTTAAAGCTCGGATCATTTTATGTGGTTCGGGCTTTTTAATTGAATATTAAAGTTCCGGTATAGAATTCTTCTACATCAACTATCGGAGGTTGATTAACAGAAATTACATTTCCAGTACTCCGTATTTCCCCTGTTAATGATTGCTGAGGATTGATTATCATGTCGTTACTCCCTCTATGAAAAATATTGATGTTTTGAGCAATAAGGTTAGATCCCTCAAAACGGCCATCCCCTGAGAAGAAACGAATGTTTAGATCATTAACTGTTCCTTTCATGAATACATTGGAAATATCATTGGTATTGATAGAAATAGAGTTGCTATTGACCTCTAGATCAAAGTCTCCATCCGTGTGATAAAACCCTTCATCCACCCTGAAATCTTCAGATATCAAAGTGAGCATTTCGTAGTCCAATACCCCATCACTACTAACTATTTGCCCAGAAGCATTCCTTATTTCCGTGAGATTGGGCGAGCTTACGTATACCTTAGTAATGCCGTAATCCCTGACCAAATTACAACCATTGTCATTCCTTAAATTAAGACGTCCATCTTCAACGTAAACCTCAATTTCGTTCAATAGATATTCTCCAGTTTCAACGACTACTTCTTGAATGGGTGAATCCTTTATAATGAGTTCAATGCGTTCAAAAACCGTGATCTTGTCAAACGTTTCGACTGTAAAATCTACCTCGACTATACTTCCCGCATTCTGGAAACAATCAGGTACGTTTTCTCCACTGCAACTAAAGAGTAATGTTAATATGAATATGTAACCTAATTTCTTCATAATCTTATTCCAATCCCAAATTCAAGGGCTTCAGCCTTAGCGGCGTGAGATTTTAAGGTAACTGCACCAAAAATCCTATCTCCAAAATAACGCTTCAGGCCTATCCTATTGTATACGCGCCCCTCGAAATCGTAAGGATAATAAATGTAATATCCGAGTTGTGTTATTAATGACATTTTGTTAATGAACAATTCATGTCCAATAAAGACGCCTATGCGTTTCCAGTCTTCATTTCCTATAACATTGAATTCCGGAAAAGCAACCGAATTAAAATATATCAGTTCTTTCAAGAATTCAGAAAAAAAGGCATCAGTACCTATTTGAATTGCACTTTTGCGTGACAATCGTTTATCTGCATATGCGGATATTACTAAGAAAGGAAATTGACCCATACCATTGATATCGCTTTCATTAATGCCACTCCTTAAAGCAAAGTTATACTTGATATCCTGAGTGAATTTTTTACTCTCTTTAGATGGAATGAATTCAGGTTCGTTTTCAATGCTAGGGAAATAATTCACTCCTAAATTAAAAGTGAATGTATTCGTGGATGTGTTTGGGGCCCTGAAATTTGCATTGCTATAATGAACAATCGATATTCCAGCTTGCAATCCTAATCTCTTAAAAATTCGTTCTTTCTTATAGTTGAGCATAATGTACGTTGTACTCAAAAGATCCGATCCATATGCATTATTAAGGAAATTGGTTTCCCTGTCATACTTGTTTGATGTGTATGCTATTCCCTGGCCTATTCGAAACATTAGGTTTCTATTTAAAAAATAGAAGTTGTAATGAGCATACAAACCATAATTATCACCAAGATTTTGGTTTTTCATATCCTGATAAACAAAAGAGAATCCCCAATCCGGATAATTATACCGACTTTCCCAATCCTCGAATCCATAGGTTTTTCGATTATAAGCAAGTATCATTCCCGTAGGATGATCCGTAATAAGATGTGAAATATCAGGGTTATGCTCTAAGATCGTGCCATAAAAGGTATTAGCATCGAAGGTAAAAAGTGTTGGGTCTTCTTGCGTATAAGATACAAGTGCAGATAAAAGAAAAATGTAGGTTAGTAGCTTTTGCATTTCACAACAATCAAGGCAAATGTAACTTTTTTATTAAAAAAGCTGCGAAGCAATGGCCTTGATGTTAGAAGAATTGCCCATGGAGTAAAAATGCAAAACGGGCACATCTTCCTTAATAAGCTCCTTACATTGTTCAACAGCCCACTCGATTCCGACCTGTCTAACGGCTTCATTATTCTCACATTTCACTATGGCCATAATTAGGTCATCTGGAATCTGCGCATTGAACCTATGAGGTATAAGGTTCAGTTGTTTTTTTGTAGCTATGGGTTTTAATCCCGGTATAATAGGAACAGTAATTCCCCTTTTTCGGCACTTGTCAACAAATTCGAAATATTTGGCATTATCGAAGAACATCTGTGTAACTATATAGGTTGCGCCAGCCTCTATTTTCTTTTTGAGGAAATGAATATCGCTGTCCAAACTTGGCGCTTCTGCATGTTTCTCAGGATAGCCTGCTACTCCAATACAGAAATCTGTCTTGCTCTTGTTTTGCAATTCCTCATCGAGGTAATGGCCTTTGTTCAGTTCAACGATCTGTTTAACCAGATCGCTTGCATATTGGTACCCATCTTTCTCAGGCTTGAAATAGATCTCTGATTTAACAGCATCTCCTCTTAAGGCCAATACATTGTCTATGCCCAAGAAATCCAGATCAATCAAGAAATTCTCGGTATCCTCTTTATCAAAACCACCGCATAGGATATGTGGAACGGCATCTACCTGATACTTGTTCTGAATGGCAGAGCAAATCCCGACTGTGCCAGGTCGCTTGCGAACGATCTTCTTTTGGATCAATCCGTTTTCGACTTCTTTGTATACGTACTCCTCTCGATGATAGGTCACATCAATGAAAGGAGGATTAAACTCCATTAAGGGGTCTATGTTATCAAAAATGGATTGGATATTCTGCCCTTTAAGAGGTGGTAATATCTCAAACGAAAAAATGGTCTTTTTACTGTTTTTTATATGTTCTGTTACCTTCATGATTTAATTTACAAGATTAGGATTTAGCCATTTTTTTGATTCCTCGACGCTTATATTTCTTCTTTTAGAATAATCTTTTACTTGATCCTCAGTTATTTTCCCTAGTCCAAAATACCTTGCTTCTGGATTGGCAAAATAATACCCACTTACACTGGCAGCAGGAAACATGGCCAAGCTTTCCGTTAGTGTAACACCAATATTTTCCTCAACATTCAATAATTTCCAAATAGTTATTTTTTCTAGGTGATCAGGACAAGCTGGATATCCCGGAGCTGGTCTGATTCCTTTGTAGTTTTCTTTGATCAATTCTTCATTCGTAAGGTTTTCATTCTTCGCATATCCCCACGCGTTCATCCGGACTTCCTTATGTAAATATTCAGCAAAGGCTTCTGCAAGACGATCAGCAAGAGCCTTGATCATAATTGAATTATAATCATCATGTTCTGCCTCAAACTTTGCAGCCAGTTCTGAAGTGCCAAATCCTGCTGATACACAAAAACAACCCATATAATCTTGCTTACCAGAATCCTTTGGTGCTACAAAATCTGCTAGAGCAAAATTGGGCACACCTTCGCGCTTCTTTAATTGTTGCCTTAGGGTCAAGAATTTCAAAGCATTATCGCCATTCTGAACTTCAATATCATCATCATTTATACTATTAGCAGGGAACAAACCATAAATGGCTTTTGCCTTCAATAATTTTTCATCAAAAATGCGCTTAAGTAAGATTTTCGCATCCTTATGCAGTTCTTTAGCATGTTCACCTACAAGATCATCATCTAGGATATCTGGATAGCGACCATGCAGATCCCAACTCCTAAAAAACGGGCTCCAATCGATATAATCTTCAAGTTTTCTAAGGTTGAAATCTTGAAATACTTGTATTCCTAATTGGTTCGGGTTTATGATTTCAGTTGTGTTCCAGTCTATGTTGAATTTGTTGCTACGAGCCGCTTCAATGGATAAATATTCTTTTTGCTTACCGCGTTTCAAGAATTGCTCGCGGAATTTATCATATTCATCACGAATTTGATCCTTGTAAATCTGATTGTCTTTTTGCAATAATTCTCCAACTACAGTAACGGCTCGCGAAGCATCATTAATATGAACTACTGTATTACTATAATTGGGTGCTATTTTAACAGAGGTATGGGCTCGTGATGTAGTGGCGCCACCTATTATCAAAGGCACGTTTAAATCTTTCTTCTCCATTTCCTTGGACACAAAGACCATCTCGTCCAATGAAGGTGTAATCAAACCGCTCAAACCAATGATATCTACTTTTTCCTCAATCGCTGTCTGAATGATCTTCTCAGGCGGCACCATAACACCAAGGTCCACAATCTCATAATTGTTGCAACCAAGCACGACGCTAACAATATTCTTGCCTATATCATGTACATCTCCTTTAACCGTTGCCATTAAGATCTTACCAGCAAATTCTACCTTACCATCTTTCTCGGCTTCAATAAAAGGCTGTAAGTAAGCAACCGCCTTTTTCATGACTCTTGCCGATTTTACAACTTGTGGTAAGAACATTTTTCCACTACCGAAAAGGTCTCCTACGACATTCATCCCGATCATCAGATGGCCCTCGATGACCTCGATGGGCTTATCAACAGCTAATCTTGCTTCCTCTACATCTTCAATAATAAAAGCATCAATTCCTTTTACCAATGAATGCGTGATCCGCTCCTGAAGAGTATCATTGCGCCACTCCTGTAATGTTTCTTTAATATCTTTTTTATGATTCTTGACAGTCTCGGCAAAATCGACCAATCGTTCTGTAGCATCATCCCTTCGATCGAATAAAACATCCTCAACCAGTTCAAGGAGTTCTTCGTCTATTTCGTCATATACCTCCAGCATAGCTGGATTGACGATGCCCAAGTTCATGCCATTCTTTATGGCATGAAATAGAAACGCAGAGTGCATTGCCTCACGAACCGTATTATTTCCCCTGAATGAAAATGACACATTGCTTACGCCTCCAGAAACATTGGCATGCGGGAGATTCTCACGGATCCATTTAGTAGCATTGAAGAAGTCCAGGGCATTCTTACGATGTTCTTCCATTCCAGTTGCCACCGGAAAAATGTTAGGGTCGAAGATAATGTCCTGTGGTGCAAAATTCAATTGATCAACCAAGATGTCATAAGAGCGTTTACATATATCTATACGCCTTTGATAGGTATCTGCCTGACCTGTTTCGTCGAAGGCCATCACGATTACAGCAGCGCCATATCGTTTAACTAGTTTTGCTTGACGTTTGAATTCTTCTTCACCCTCTTTTAAGCTAATGGAATTTACAACACTTTTCCCCTGAGTTACCCGCAACCCTGCTTCAAGGATTTCCCATTTAGAACTATCGATCATTATTGGGATACGAGATATATCAGGTTCCGAAGCAATTAGATTCAAGAATGTTGTCATTGCATATACGCCATCAAGCATGCCTTCGTCCATATTGACGTCCAGTATCTGAGCGCCTCCTTCGACTTGGTGCCGAGCTACCTCCAAGGCCTCACTATACTTTTCTTCTTTTATGAGTGTTAGGAACTTTCTTGATCCAGTTACATTTGTGCGTTCACCGACATTAATAAAATTACTCTCTGGAGTAACGACCAAGGGTTCCAGTCCAGATAAGGTTAAATATTTTTTACAGTCGCTATCTGCCATTATTTATAATGTTCTACTGTTGGAAAGGGTTCATAAAAAGGATGAAGCAAGGCTTTCCACTGTTCATATTCTTCAGATTTTCTAAACCCTATTTCGTGGTCTTCGAGAGTTTCCCAATTCACTAGGAGTATGTATTTATCTTCTTGTTCAATACACTTCTTAAATTCGTGAGAAACATATCCTTTCATAGAAGCAATAATAGGTTCTGCCTTATTGAATGTCAACTCGAATTGCTTCGAAAGCCCCTCTTTTATATTTAAAATAACTACCTCTAATATCATTATGCTACAATTCCTATTTTTCTAGGTTCATATTTCGCAGCGACTTCTGCAATAGCTTTTATATGTTCTGGATTTGTACCACAGCATCCGCCAATTATATTAATTAGTCCATCTTCAAGATACTCTTCAATAAGAGCTTGCATTTCTTCAGGAGTCTGGTCATACTCGCCAAAGGCATTTGGCAATCCTGCATTTGGATGGGCGGAGGTATTAAATTCAGTTTCGTTCGACAATCTCTGCAAATATGGTTTAAGCTGTTCAGCACCCAATGCACAATTAAAGCCTACACTTAACAATGGAACATGTGAAATGGATGCCAAGAATGCTTCTACGGTTTGACCAGACAACGTTCGTCCAGAGGCATCAGTAATGGTTCCAGATACCATTATCGGGATATCGATTTTTCGCTCTTCTTTTACTTCTTCAATTGCAAATAAGGCAGCTTTGGCGTTCAACGTATCAAATATGGTTTCAACCAATAGCACATCAACACCACCATCTATCAAGGCTTCTACCTGTTGTTTATAAGCTTTTCGTAATTCCTCAAATGTGATAGCTCGAAATTCTGGTTTATTAACGTCCGGAGATAAACTTGCCGTCCTGTTTGTTGGTCCAATACTACCCGCCACGAATCTTGGTTTGTTAGGATTGGCTCTAGTAAATTCTTCTGCAACTTTCTTGGCAATTTTGGCTGATTCAAAATTAAGCTCATAGACCAGGTCTTCCATGTTGTAATCTGCCATGGCTATAGTCGTACACGAAAAGGTATTGGTTTCGATAATATCTGCTCCTGCTTCTAAGTACTTCTTATGCACTGCGGCAATGGCTTCAGGTTGTGTTAATGACAACAAATCATTATTTCCTTTTAAGGAAGACGGATAGTCC
>JABDMQ010000281.1 GCA_013001365.1 Flavobacteriaceae bacterium | reverse complement strand
CTGTTGGAGCTGCTGCTGCGGCCTGCACATATACTTTACTATTGGATTTTATGATCTTGACTGCTTCTTCAGCGCTTACGGTTTTATACATTTCAATAGATTTTTGCAATGTCAAAAATATAGATTTTGCATTTCATAAAAACTGTTTTTTATCATGTTTTGGTAATAAAAAAAATCAATTTATATTTTATCTATCTTTGCCGCAAAACAGTAGCATTAATGATCATAGTAAAGACCAAGGATGAAATTGAATTGATGCGCGAAAGCGCACTTATTGTTTCCAAGACACTAGGAATGCTGGCCTCTGAGGTTAAACCTGGAGTAACGACCATGTATTTGGATTCATTGGCCGAGACCTTCATTCGTGATCATGGTGCTATTCCTGGATTCCTAGGATTGTACGATTTTCCTAATACGCTCTGTGTGAGTCCCAATGAACAGGTTGTGCATGGCATTCCAAACAAAGACCCTTTAAAAGAAGGTGATATCATTTCCATTGACTGCGGCGCAATTAAGAACGAATTCTATGGAGACCATGCCTATACATTCGCCGTGGGAGAGGTAGGCCCAGAAATAGAGAGCCTATTAAAAGTCACAAAGGAATCGCTTTATGTTGGCATCCGTGAATTCAAAAAAGGCAATCGGGTTGGAGATGTGGGGTTTGCTATTCAGCAATACTGCGAAAAACATGGTTATGGTGTTGTTAGGGAACTTGTTGGTCATGGACTTGGCAGGAAAATGCATGAAGATCCTGAAATGCCCAATTATGGGCGACGCGGTCGAGGAAAGAAATTCATTGAAGGCATGGTGGTTGCCATAGAGCCAATGATCAATATGGATACTCATCGAGTAAGACAACATCCCGATGGTTGGACCATAACGACTCAAGACAATAAGCCGAGTGCTCACTTTGAGCATAATGTAGCCTTGGTGAATGGCAAGCCAGAGTTGCTCTCTACGTTTGCATATATCAACGAATCCTTGGGCATAGAAAATGACGAGGAAGATGAATTTCGACAAGATGTCTTAGTTCTATAGTCATGGAACATAATCTATCAAATATTGTTGTAAAAGAGATCATTTCAGGCTTTCGGGCAAGATTCGTGCATAGCAAGAATATTACTACGTCATTTGTTGAAGTGGATGCTGGTTCCTTGCTACCATTACATTCACATGTAAATGAGCAAATATCCATAATTACGGAAGGTAAATTTGAAATGACAATTGATGGAATTACCAATATCTATGAGACAGGAATGGTCATAGAAATCCCACCTAATGTTGAACATAGTGGCAAAGCCTTGACAGACTGCAAGATTACCGACATATTCTATCCTGTTCGTGAAGACTATAAATCTTAATCCCAGGTTTTGAAAAAGCTATTCAAAATAATCCTGAACACGATTCCAAGGCCACTTTTGATTAGGTTGAGCTATATAGCCCGTCCCGTCCTAACAATTTTCCTAAAAGGCCAAAATTTTACCGATCCAATCGATAATAAGAGTTTCAAGAGTTTCCTGCCTTATGGATATGGCGAACAACGCAATAATGTGTTGTCACCATCTACTTTGTCTTTAGAACGACATAGATTGCTTTGGCTTTATTTAAAAAATGAAACGGATTTTTTCACGAATAATAACCAGGTACTTCATTTTGCGCCAGAACAAGCTTTTTATAAGCGATTTAGGAATATGCAAAATCTCGATTATACCACGACCGACCTTAATTCTCCTCTGGCAGATGTCAAAGCTGATATATGCCAACTACCCTTTAAAGACAATAGTTATGACATAATACTCTGTAATCATGTGCTGGAACATATCCCTGATGACATCAAGGCAATGCAAGAATTGTTTCGAGTCATGAGGCCTGGTGGCTGGGGTGTTTTACAGATTCCCCAAGATCTTTCTCGGAATGAAACCTTTGAAGATAATAGTATTACTGATAAAAAAGAGCGAGCTAAGATATTTGGTCAGTATGACCATGTACGTATCTATGGACGAGATTATTTTAACAAGCTTCGTTCAGTAGGGTTTGAGGTGGAAGAAGTCGATTATACTTCAAGGCTTACAGCTGAAGAAGTTGAAACATATTGTTTGGCCAAAGGAGAGATCATTCCATTGGTTAGAAAGGCCTAACCTTCAGGGAAACCATTCAATGACAGGGTTTCTAATTCATTCTTTTCATTTTCAAAAATCAAGAAAACCTGCAGTTCAGGATGCTTACCTAAAAATGATTGGACCTTATCTACTCCCATTGCCTTAAAAGCCGTCGCATACGCATCAGCTGTCATACATTCGTCTGCAATGACCGATATGCTCAATAAATTGGTTTTGCTAGGATAACCAGTTCGTGTATCGATTATATGGGCGTAACGATTTCCAGCTTCATCAATCTTATACTTCCTATAGGTTCCTGATGTGGCCATAGCCTTATTGTTCAATTTTATAGCTGTGAATATTGATTGTTGGCCATCAAACCGAGGTTGATCCACTCCAACTGTCCACAGACTTTCTTTTTCAATATTCAATCCCTTGGCTCTTAATTCACCGCCAATTTCAACCAAATAGTTTTCAACTGATCTACTATCGAGGAACTCAGAAATTACATCAACAGCATAGCCTTTAGCAATGGCATTGAAATCAATAAATGTCCCTTTCGGTTTTTCGAGGGTGGTATTTTTCATTCTTACTTTGTCCAACCCAACGAACTGCATGAGGCTATCGATTTTCAAGCTGTCCAATTCAGCAATACTGCCTTCCGGTCCGAAATCCCAAGCATTGACAACTACACCAATTGTCGGATCGAATGCACCATCAGTTAACTTATGAATTCGTTTAGAGGCCCTATACACTTTCATGAAATGAGAATCCACGATTAAAGACTCACTCCTGTTCAATCTTGAAATATCAGAATCCTTGATATAGGTAGACATGGATTGATTGATTTCATCGAAAAGGCTGTCAAACTGATCTTGGTAATCATTTTCAGAATCATATAAGACGGAGTAGGTAGTGCCAAACACGACACCAGAAATCTTGGTATTCTGCCTTTTGCTTTGACAGGACAACAAAATCAAGAAAAACAATGAAAATGTAATTAAATGCTTCACCTTAATTAAGATTTTCCTCAATTACTTGAATTCCATTATATTCCATTTCATAATCTTCATTAAGGAATACAGGAAGATTTCTATCCTTTGCATTGGCCAAACCAACACCTGCAAATAATACCTTGGCATCTTTATCCCTAGCGTGATTCTTGAAGGTTTCCATCCATACCACATCGTAGTTATTAGGGTTGTCGGGTAATAGTACCGCTTTTACCAAAACAAAGAAATACTGGCTGTTCTTATCAATGCACACAAACTGCGGATGCTTCTTAAGTTTGCTATTAACTGCAATGAATTCAAAACCACGTTCTTCCAATTCCTTGCCAACATGATTCATGGCGAGGTTATGCAATTCCTGTTCTGTAAGCGGTTTGCCCATGGTGCAAAAATACGATAAACCCTAATTCCAACTAAGGATTTTC
>JABDMQ010000277.1 GCA_013001365.1 Flavobacteriaceae bacterium | reverse complement strand
TCGGCAAAGTCCAATTCCAACTCGATCAACGAAGCAAAATTCATGAGTTCTTCACGAAGCATCTTGATCTCGTTACTGAAACCGCCTCGCATCTGTTGTATGGCAATCTGGTGAGACGCTTCACTATCACTAGCAATCAAGTCCGCCACCGCTTCGGCTTGGCTTAGGTCCAATTTTCCGTTCAAGAATGCTCTCAAGGTAAATTCTCCAGGGTTAGCGGTTCGGCATCCTTTCCTTAGGAACAATTGAATGACCTCTTGCTGAATATATGGGCTACCATGACAGGATATCTCGATGACATCCTCTCCAGTGTAGGATTGTGGGTTCTTGAAAACAGAGACCAAGACCTCATCTATAACGCGTTCGCCATCCATGATATGACCTAAATGAATGGTATGCGTATCCTCCTCTGCCAGGATCTTTCCGCTAACAGACCTGAAATTCGCATCGCAGATCTTAATGGCACTATCTCCAGATAATCTAATAACTGCGATGGCACCAGAACCAGCGGGTGTTGCAAGGGCTATTATCGTATCATTATGGGTCATTTGTCTTGCGGATTATTGCTTCAAAAGTATGGTTTTACAAAGTATTAGTAAAATCTTCACAGCGTGGTAATTCTATAAATTTTATATTTGCGGAAATTAGATGAAATTATGTTACAGAGAATCCTTGTTATTTTGGTTGTTGTCCTTTCTTTTTCATGTGAACAAGAAAAGACTTCCTATACGGTTACTGGCACCGCTACTGGCGTTGCTGACGGTACCGAGGTGAAACTTCAAGAATTGCTTAATAATCGTCCAGTGCTTTTAATGAGTACTAAGGTTGAAAACGAAGCCTTTAGTTTTGAAGGGGCAATCGAGAAGAAAGACTTGCATTTCTTGACTATTAATGGGTTGTCGGGGAATATTCCATTCATCCTCGAAAATGACGATATCGATATCATAGTGGATAAGGAAAACCTGAGCAACACGATCTTGAAAGGCACAAAAGAAAATGAACTCTTGAACAGCTATAGCAAGGAGTTAATGCGTATTTCACAATTGAATCAGGAGCTCGGGAGGCGGTACCAATCAGCACAGCAGAAAAGAGAGACGGAACTAGTTGCAGCCATAAGAAAATCCTTTGATAGTCTTAAAGGCGTGCAATCGGATTACGAAATCAATTTTGTTGAGGATAACAGTAACGCATTTATGAGTGCTATGGTGTTGGAGCGCATGATGCATTCAAAATCATACCCTGAATTGAAGATCAAGGAACTTTATGATGCCTTACCAGAGGAGGTCAAACAAAGTGGACCAGGAAAGAACATCGATAAATTCCTTATACCAATGCTTGCAACTGCTGAGGGTGCTATAGCGCCTAATTTTGAGGCGCCAGACCCAGATGGCAATATTATCTCATTGAAAGACATCACTAGCAAGAATAAGGTGACCTTGGTCGATTTCTGGGCAGCATGGTGTGGACCATGTCGAAAAGAGAATCCGAATTTGGTAAGGGTTTACAAAAATTACAAAGACAAAGGCCTTGAGATCATTGGTGTTTCGTTGGACGGAAGCAGTCGACAAACCGACCCTAAAGCGGCTTGGCTAAAAGCCATTGAAGACGATGGCCTGACATGGAAGCAAGTGTCTCACTTAAAATATTTTCAAGACCCTATTGCGAAGTCATATAACATCAATGCAATTCCTGCTTCTTTTATTCTTGATTCTGAAGGTAAGATCATTGCCAAGAAACTCAGAGGGCAGGCACTGGACAGAAAAATGGCCGAACTATTGGATTAAACCTTTCCTTGTTTATGCAGATAGATTAGGAGAACAATCGGTATCGCAAGTAAGACCACCATCATGAAATTCTCTTGAAGCACCCAACTTGCCAAGATGATCGTTAGCGCATAGCCGCCAATTGCTCCTCCAAAGTGGGCATCATGACCAATATTACCGATCCGGTTCTTCATCCCATAGATCGAATAGAGCAAATACCCTATCCCGAAGACATAACCCGGAATTGGTATCGGAATGAAAAAGAAATAAAGACTCATGCTAGGCTCTAGCAAGATGGCAGAGTAAACAATCCCCATAACTGCACCACTGGCACCTACAGCACTGTAGTGGTATTCGTCCTTATGAAAGTAATAAGAGAGTAGACTTCCTAATAAAAGGCTTCCCAAGTAGATGATGATAAAATTGACTTCCCCTACTTTCCTGATAACGAAATCTGCAAAAAAGTATAAGGTGATCATATTGAACAATAAGTGTGTCATATCTACATGAAGGAATGCAGAGGTGAATCCTCGGAGTTTCTCACCTCGTTGTACCCCTCCAACAT
>JABDMQ010000254.1 GCA_013001365.1 Flavobacteriaceae bacterium | reverse complement strand
AAGAGAAAAAGAATAGGGTGGGTTATGAGTATTGCAAATATGCTTCCTAGATGTTTATCTCCACCATCAAAAATTGCGATCGGCATGTCATCCTGTATCGTACCTTGAAGAATACCCTTTACCTCTCTAGGCTTGAAATGATGAATGGCAGTAAAGAGTGTGCGAATACCTTCATGACCTATTTCATCATTAAGCAAATCCAAAGGTTCTTCCTTGAAATCGATAATTCCGTTAGAGTTCGATTTAAGAAGATCATATGCGGATAGATTTGGAAACTTATCCGTCAAAGTAAATGTCATTCCTATGTCATTATCGATCTTTTCTTGAATAAGAGAAATAGGACCTCCACTTCCTGAGCAAAGGTCGATAATATGCGAATGACCTGTTTCTTGCGAAAGCTTTTCGAGGATCTCAATAGAAGGGTCATAAAATTTCAGGAGTCTTAAAACAAAGCCAAGGAAATCGGTTCCCCCATCACGTATGTTTTTTGGAAACCATGCATAGTCTTCAAATTCAAAAAAATGAAATCTTTTCAAGTGTGCTTTTACTTGAAAGATACGAATTGAGCTATTATAAGATCAATATTTTTCTTGTAATTCTTTTGTGTGGTGGTCGACATGATGAGCCGTCCACATCAATATTTCTCTAACAGGCATCTTGCCCATTAAGGGGTGTGGTAGAATTAGATCATCAAGGTCCTTGTCCTTCCATTTCTTTAGTTTGTAAACCAACTTCTTGTTCTCGATATGCAAACGATCCATGATATAAGTTTTATCTTGGACCCTAGGCACATCCATTTTCCTTGAAGGCTTGAATGTTGCGCCTTCAGGCGCTTCTGCAAGTCGTTCTTTATAGCGTTTAACAATCGATTCATAATTTCGAACCTTCCGATTGGCTTTACCAAATTTGTATTTCAATACGAATTTTGGCATGCTCATAGCGCTGTTCAAGGGTTTTAAGCTTTGTAATAAATGAAGTGCTTGTTGTCCAGTGGTCCATTTTCCTTGAGGTCCATTTTCCCATTTTTCGCTGGATTGCGATTCAAGCCAACTTAAAAGATCGATATGTTTTCTTTCAAGAAGGTCAGCGATTTCTTCTTTAGTCATTTTAGCAGAGATTAGTGGACCAGAATATACGAATAATGATCGAAATCATTACAAGGCCAAGTCCGAAGCACGTGGATATTCGTTAAAAACCGTTTCAACGATTTCCTTGGTATAGTCCTCTAGAGCTTTAGACGACCTATTGAAATCGCAATCGATCTTGGCTTGCCATATGACCTGGTTCTTTTCAATATCCGAAACATGAAGCACCAATGTTTCTGTTGTGTAAACTTCCCTATTGATAGTACATGTTTTCCAATACCCATATTCGGTTTGCACATCGCAGTTAGTAAACACCACTTCCTCATGATCCAATAAGATTCTAAATCCAGCTTGTAATTGGGGTTTCATGACGTTTGTCCTATGACCTCGGTTAATCATTTGCTTTTCGACTTCCTTACCAATTAACTGACGAATTTCTAGATTATCATATTCTGGATAACTTGTGTTTTCCACAAAGAAATCATCAACACAAAGAACGAAGGTCTCATAAGCTTCAAAATCTACAGAATCATCGAATTCTGCATTGAGATTATTGGAGGTTGCACAACCCAACAGGGCAAATAAAAGAAGATAAGCTAGTGGTTTCATGATCTTTAGATTTAGTACCAAAGTTCTAAAAGATCAATTCAGGTTGCTATGATATTTATCAGGTTTTAGGGATTATTTTTCCTTTTTGTATAAAGGAATGAGGTAGGCAATATTATACCCATATCCAACTCCAAATCGCCCGCTATCGAAGGTCTTGTTATATCCAGGAATATAAACGTTTTCGAAATTGCTTGGTGCATCATCAGAAATAAGGACCTTGAGCTGACCATTAATTCCAATATAAAGATTAGGCAACACCTCTGCTTTAATACCAATTATCAATTCAGTCCACAAAGCTGTGAGGCCGCTAAATTCTATAGGAGTTGTTGAGGAGAATTGTTCGCCCCAGTATTGATTTGTATTATAGATGGTGAAGCTGTTTATGGTCTGCTTAAATGTGCTGGCACCAATACGCAGGCCAGTATAAATTGAGTTTTCCATACCGAACCAATTGTCATAAGTGTTATAATCGATTCCTGCTTTAAAATAACTACCGTTGGCTGTGCTGTTAAGATTATTCGTAAAGGTTGTTTTCTCTTCTGTTCCTATTTCTCCAGCAAGATAAAGACGCCTTGTGAGC
Source organism: Flavobacteriaceae bacterium (assembly GCA_013001365.1). Taxonomy (GTDB): domain Bacteria; phylum Bacteroidota; class Bacteroidia; order Flavobacteriales; family Flavobacteriaceae; genus JABABD01. The sequence goes on along the minus strand of JABDMQ010000254.1, from coordinate 850 downwards.
CTGTAATCTCCCATGATCTCGAAACCTGAATATCCGTCTTCCAGGACAGTTCTAACAATTTTACTAAGATCACCACCTAATCTGAGGCCATATCTATTAGTGATCCGTATGCTGTCTTTTTCTACATCATTGGATGCAACCAACGAATCATTTTCTGTCTGAGCTAAGGCTGAAATCGTTATCAGCAGTAGCATGAGACTAATGCGTAATGTTGATATGTGCCTGTTCTTCATTTTCTATAGTTAGGTTTTCAGAAACGTTTGTCAAGGTCTGAATCCAATTATCGCCATCATCCAGTAAGGTAATCGAGAAGTTGCGAAATATTGTTTTAAACCCGCAAGCTCGAGAGACATAAATCTCATCAGGGTCATAAGTTATTGTAATTGTATCTGGGTTTCCACCAATTATATCATCACTTTCATCATCTGGTGTGCCGTTATCATCTACGCTATAATTCTTATGAAAGATGAAAGTCGTAGTACTCATATTTGTTCTTAATGGAATTGCAATTGAATCTGTTGTGACCACATTTACGGTAGACACTGGACTTGACTGGCCTTCTCCCAAGACTCGAAGTCCAGCAACGGATTTCAGGGTGCCTTGGTTGGCAACATCGTAAAATGTAATTATTGCATTTGGCGTTGTTGGAGTAGATTCAGCACATATATCATCTCGTTCACATCCTAACAAAAGGACAATGCCAATAAAAAAGAAAAACAGTGAGTATTTATTCATGTATTATCTCTTCGCCAAAAGTACAACATTTTCGCAATGATAAGTCTGCGGAAACATATCCACAGGTTGTACTTTTATTATTTTGTATTCAGTGTCCATTAATGCTAGGTCACGC
>JABDMQ010000231.1 GCA_013001365.1 Flavobacteriaceae bacterium | reverse complement strand
CCAATTGCGGACCAAGCACAACCTTTTGGTATCAAGAGACCTATTTTTTACATTCCAGTTGGCCAAGGATTTATTGTTGAAATAATAAATGATCTAGACTTCATTGAATTCAATAACAGACAGCGTGTTTTCATTAAGGAAAGTGATGTCTTGGGTGACCAAAATGACCCGAATTATGCTGAAAATGGGTCCTCTTTCTATAGAGGACAGGCTTTGGCAGATGAGGAATCTGAAATTGAGGAAGACGACATGCAATTGATCCGATTGCAATTCAGTACCTCAGAAGGAGCCACGAGACGTTTTGTTTTAGGATTCAGTAACAGAACCACAGATGGTTTCGATTATGGCTATGATGGTGGTCTTGTTGATGATATTCCTTCAGAGGACATGGGAAGCCTGTTCAATGGTAAGCAATACGTCCTCCAAGCTTTCTCACCAATTACCGATGATAAGGTCATTGACTTGAACTTGAATGCTTCAGGTGATTTAATGTATCGCCTCGAAATCGTTGAACTAAACAACATTGATCCATCCAGAGAGATATACTTGCGTGACAATCAAGAGAACATTATTCATGACCTCAAGGATGGACCATACGATTTCACGGCCAATGCAGGTCAGAATCCTGATCGTTTCGATCTAGTTTTCAGGAATGACCAAACATTATCAAATAATCAAGAAATATTGAATGATGCATTGGTCTTTGTTGACCAAGGATCGAAGCTATTGTTCGTTAAAAGATTGGATGAAAAGGTAAAGACACTAACTCTTGTCAATACGCTTGGTCAAATAGTTCGGTCAGAAAATTATATTTCCAATAATAGCCTTGAAAATGGCATATCAATTGATAAGCTGAGTACAGGAGTGTATTTAATCACTATCGAAACTGAAAAAAATATAAAGATCAAAAAGAAAATTGTAATAAAATAAGTATAAATCCCCAATTTTAAATGAAACTAAAACTACTTACTCTTACTTTAATCTTCTGCGCCTTTGCATGGCAATTCGACGTTAATGCCCAAGATCTTAAGTTCGACAATTTGGTATTGGTTTCCGGAGTCGACAAGGAAGTGGGTGCAATTTACCGACAGACATTGGCTGCCCCAGGTATAGATGCAACCATTACCATTGTCGATCTTACTGGAGGAACCACCCTACATACGTTCGACGATAATGGATCGGGTATGATAGATGCTTTTCAACCTACAGTTACCAAGTCTGCAACACTTTTAGAAGAATATGCTAGGTTCCAATTCGACTTCTTTGTAACTGGTACCAGTACTCCCACTAATGTGGTAAATGCTGAGGTCAATGCTGTAGATGTTGATGGCTGCTGCGGTCTATTCGAATATAGCGTATACCACGGGGCCGATAGTTATACCGTCGAGACTCCTACAGCATTGACTGCCTATGAAGTACCTGAAGGTATAAGGTTTCAAGGACCATATGGAGGACCTACATCGATTGATTACTCAAGAACGGATTACATTGCTAAAGTCAAATACAACGCCACAGACTCATTCACCATTGATATAGGAAGCAATGGAAACAGTGTATGGCCAGATAGACAAGCATCGGTCTATTTCAAGGAGATTTCATTTGCGAGTCCAGTAACTACGCTCACCACGGACGATCATGACAACGATGGTATTCTTGACTCTTCGGATGTAGACGATGACAATGACGGTGTGCTAGATGTTGATGAAGCAAATTTAACGACCACGGGAAGTTTCTCCTGGACGCACAATACCACAGGATCCAATCTTGACTTGGATTATATGAATCCGAATCTTGCTGGGTGGTTTTTGAGCAGTTCAAGTCTTGAATCTTGGAACAATATCAGTGTCAACACCACTTTAAGCCGAGATGAAATTTCAAGTGTATCATCTTCTACATTTGCACAAGCAGTCTCAAATGCCGAATATCTTGAGTATTCATTTACTATTGGAGGAACCGCAATAGACCCAGCACTTACTCAACTAAGATGTTATTGGGCTGGCAATACAGTTGGAGACTCGTACCAAGTTGGTGTAGCGATTTCTGATGATAATTTCGCGACTTCTACAACCCTTAATCAAGACATAAACCTTGCTCATGTTCCTTCGGTTAATACATACTATACACTCTACTTAGGGAACCATAACATGAAAAGAAATACAACCTATACATTGAGGGTGTACACCTATAATGTCAATACCGGGTCTTCTCCAAATAACTATTCCATTT
>JABDMQ010000226.1 GCA_013001365.1 Flavobacteriaceae bacterium | reverse complement strand
AAAGCCGTAGTAGTCCATCAAGGCGTAGATGATTTTGTTTCGCAACCTTCTGGTGCAGCTGGGGCAAGAGTGAGTTGTGCTGGAATTATTGAATAGATTAGAAATTAATTGGAAAAGCTGCTTCGTGCAGCTTTTTTTTGCAACTGCCTTCAAACTAAATTTGAGGTCGATAAGATATTTTTAGGGAATGAAAGCTGCCGATAAGAAACAGGTTCTTCATTTATTGGAACTCAACAAGAAAAGACTGCTTCATGAAATTAGGCAGAGCAGGGAATTGATGAACCTAATTTCCAAATCGACAACACAGGATTTAACTGATGAAGAATGGAAGCAAATGAAGGACCAATTGTTGGATGTTTTCAAGTCCATTCCAGCTTTGGCCATTTTCCTGTTACCAGGTGGTGCCTTGCTTTTGCCGTTGGCAGTGAAATTTATTCCGCAGATAATGCCGTCTTCATTCAGCAAGACTGATTTCGATAAGGAAAGCAACTAATTTGTATCTATTTTATCGGACTACTCCTCTTCATCTGAATGCTCATCGTCCAGGTCCAACAGATCATTTTTTTGAAGTAAATTATACCATTGTACGATTTTCTTGATATCACTGGCATAAACGCGATCTTCATCATAATCCGGAAGAACATCAAAAAAGTATTCCTCTAATTTGTCCTTACCATCTTTATGTCCGATCGAGGTCTGATTACCATTTTCCTTGTCCTTTATTTTCTTGAAGACCTCTCTTAATGGCAATTCCTCATTCAATGTAAATATTGCAATTTCGCTCAAGATACTAACATTATGTTGCATGCCAACAGAAATACGTTTACCGTCAATCAGCGACTCAGCAAGGAATCCTGTTCGTGTTTGAGCCTGAACCTTGTAAAGCCCTGGTCTTCCTGAGACCGATAAAATCTTGTCTAAACCCATTGTTTCGAAATTAAGTCGGCAAATATCATTGGTTTGACCTTAATAATCAAAATATTTAACGCTTCTTTTTCATGTCTGGAAAACGCATTCGGTAATCCACTTTTATTTTCCCTTTAGAAATATTTGACAATTTGCTTTTTAGCAATCTCTTCTTAAAGCTTGTAAGTTTATCTGTAAATAGGATACCCTCTATATGATCGTATTCATGTTGGATAACACGAGCAACAAGTCCGGAAAATGATTTCTTATGCTTCTTGAAATCTTCGTCGTAATATTCAATGGTTATATCTGCTTTCCTCTTTACGTCCTCACGAATGTCCGGGATGCTCAAGCAACCTTCATTAAAGACCCACTCCTCTCCTTCTTCATCCAATATCTTGGCATTAATGAATGTTTGCTTAAAATCCTTCAGGAAAGCTCTTTCTTCTTCATCCAGTACTTCATCATCAGCAAACGGTGATGTATCCACTAAGAACAAGCGTATTGGCAACCCAATCTGCGGAGCCGCTAGGCCCACGCCATAGGCACCGTACATTGTTTCGTACATATTGTCCAATAGCTCTTTCAGATTTGGATAATCCTTGTCTATGTCCTTGGCTTTCTTTCGGAGCACTGGACTCCCGTAGGCTAAAATGGGTAAAATCATTTATTTCAAATTCGTTATGAATCATTTTATTGATGACAAAAATAAAAAAAGCGCCTGTAAAAGGCGCTTTTCAAATTAAGTTATATGATTCCTTTTACTTTTTTATTATAATTTTTCTGATTATAATCAATTCTTCAGTTTCTATCCTTGCAATATACATGCCGGAATCCAATTCTGAGAATCTATTACTCGCCTTCTGGACTTCAAAATAGCTTTTTCTAAAGACAACTTTTCCCACTAAATCAAATAGTCGAATTTTGAATGACATATCCCTCGAGAATTCAAAGTTCAAAATCTCACTTGAGTAAATTGGGTTAGGGTAAATACTCAATTTATTTAAATTTTCCTGAAATTCTAAATTGGAAAGTACTACTGGGGACCCGCTAGCATCATAGCTACATACCAAGCCATTGCCGAAATCAATGGTCATTTCAAACGTATCAGGCGGGGTCTGGCTAATAGGATCAAGTATATATTCCAAATTTCCACCCGTACACCCTACATATGAGTATGTGAGTGATCCATCAACTGTTATAGTCGCCGGCCAACCGGCACTGCAGCCATTATTACCATTTGGGACAGTAAAAATAGGATTGTCTGGACTGCTTTGACCCGATGTTTTAATTGTTGTTGGACATTCTGATTGTCCAAATGAAATCATAG
>JABDMQ010000224.1 GCA_013001365.1 Flavobacteriaceae bacterium | reverse complement strand
CTGTAAATTTCTGCAAAAGTAGCTACAACACCCAGCGAGAGCATCATCCCTACATATGGTGGCAGATGCGTGACTGTCTTGAATATCGGTACAAATACGATTGCGCCCAATCCTAAATAAAGCATCGTGCCACTGAATCTGTTTTTTGGTTTATCCAACTTGATTTCCTCAATATCTAGTTCACCCTCAAAAGGTTTCATCATTGATGCTACGAGTGCAGGAAGGATCATGCACGCCAAAGAAGGAATGAACAAGAATTTAATCAAATTCAGTGTAGTGACTTTATTGCCGATCCATAACATGGTAGTCGTTACGTCACCAATAGGCGACCAAGCCCCACCAGCATTGGCCGCAATAATTATCAAACCGGCGTACCATAATCGCATATTCCTGTCCTGTACAATTTTCTGGAGAATGGAGATCAGGACGATAGTGGCAGTCAAATTATCTATAATTGCAGAAAGTATGAAGGCCAAAACGGAAAATATCCAAAGAATCTTTTTCTTGCTTTTGGTCTTAATGAAATTCTTAATGGTCGAGAAACCATCAAAATAATCGATGATTTCTACAATGGTCATCGCTCCTAATAAAAAGACCAGTATCTCTGCCGTCTTCCCCAAATGATGAAGCAAGGTCTCCTCCATTAAATGCATCTTACCTTCATGATCTATAGCAGCAAATCCTTCAACCAAGCCGTGTTTGGAAGAATCGAACCAATTATTGAAAGCATCGATGCCCAAAGCTATCAAGGCCCAGCTTATTGCCATCATTATTAGGGCCGGAATCAGTTTGTCAATTTTGATGCTATGTTCTAGGGTTATAGCCATATATCCGGCTACAAAGACGATAATGATAATGGATTCCATTTAGGAGGGTTTTTTTAGTTGATTAGATTAGTCGTTGATGTTTGATAATATAAATGCAGTGTAATTATATTTATTCTCTCTTTTTGCAACAAGTTATGCAAACAAATTTAAAAAACTAAAAACTGTATAAAATTAATTTGAATGATTTTCGGGATGAAAGATCATTCCAGAACTATGATCCTTACTCGCCCCTGTAACACTTTTCAAACAGTTTATTTCGTTTCTCATTCTTAAGACGCCCAGTAAACCAAAGATCAATGCCTCCTTGTATTCAATGATATCCTTACTGGGTAAAACTAATTTACCATTGGTATAATGTTGCAGAATTGAAATCAAGAAATCATTATAAGCACCGCCACCAGTAATTAAAGTGGTTCCATTTTTCATGAGAACAGCCGATATCTGAATGGCAATATGCTCCACAAAGGTTCGCAAGACATCCTTGACCTTTAGTTCGTAGGAGTCTATCAAAGGAATGATCTTAGCATTGACCCATTCCAGGCCAAGTGATTTTGGTGGACTATTGGAATAGAATTCTAACGAGTTCAGTTCTTGTAATAATCCTGGATTCAAGCTTCCTTCGGAAGCGATTTTGCCACCCTTGTCATAATCCAACCCCAATCTACTGCAATAATGATTCATGACAATGTTCACAGGGCAGATATCAAACGCAATCCGCTGATTCCCTTTTTCGTAAGAAATATTGGCAAATCCACCGAGATTAATACAATGGTCATAATCCTGGAACAATAATCTATCCCCAATTGGCACTAGTGGTGCTCCTTGACCTCCTAAAGTCACATCTTGGACACGAAAATCGCATATAACGGTTCTACCTAGTGTTTGGGATAGTTCGGGACGATTGCCTATCTGAAGAGTTACGCCTTTGTTAGGTTGATGCAAAACAGTATGACCATGACTACAAACCGCATCAACCTGCTGAATGTCATTCTTAGCAATAAAATCGAGAATAAAATCCCCTAATAGGCTTGTATAGTCCTTATCAAGTTCTTCAAGTTGTTCCTTGCCTAATAAAACCGCATCACTTAATCGTTCTTGCCACAGGTTTTTATAAGGAACCGTTTCAGAAGTAATGATGTCATATGTCCAATTTTCTGGCTTGAAGGAAACATAGACCATATCGACACCATCCAGAGATGTACCGGACATGACGCCAATAATCTTATAGTCATTCTTTAACATATTCGTGAAAATAACAATTCATTATTGAAAATATGTTTACAATGAAGTATCTTTGAGGACATTTTTTGTCAATTATATAATCTTTCTCAAGATATGGATTTTAGTCTTACCGAAGAACATTTAATGATTCGTGATGCAGCCAGGGATTTTGCTCAAACAGAATTGCTACCAGGTGTGATCGAGCGTGATGAAAAACAACAATTCCCTGATGATATTGTAAAGAAAATGGGAGAACTCGGGTTCATGGGCGTCATGGTAGACCCTAAATATGGTGGTAGCGGAATGGATACCATATCCTATGTGTTGATCATGGAAGAACTCTCAAAGATCGATGCGTCTGCCTCTGTTATAGTTTCCGTAAATAATTCTTTGGTATGCTATGGTCTCCAGAAATATGGCAGTGAGGAACAAAAACAAAAATACTTGACCAAACTAGCTACGGGCGAATTTGTTGGTGCTTTTTGTTTGAGTGAACCAGAAGCAGGCAGTGATGCCACATCACAGAAGACTACCGCAATCGACAAGGGTGACCACTATATTTTGAATGGTACTAAGAACTGGATCACTAATGGTGGTCGCTCTGATGTTTATTTAGTTATCGCTCAAACCGATAGAGAAAAAGGACATCGAGGTATCAATGCATTCATTGTTGAAAAAGGCATGCCAGGCTTTGATATCGGACCCAAGGAAGACAAACTGGGTATTAGAGGCAGCGACACTCATACCTTGCAATTCAACGATGTAAAAGTACCAAAGGCAAACAGGATAGGAGAAAATGGTTTCGGCTTTAAGTTTGCCATGAAAACATTATCTGGCGGACGTATTGGTATAGCAGCCCAAGCATTAGGTATCGCCGCAGGCGCATATGAGTTGGCCTTGAAATACTCTAAGGAACGCAAAGCCTTTGGCAAGGAAATAAGTAAGCATCAAGCTATTGCCTTCAAGTTGGCCGACATGTATACCGAAATTACTGCGGCACGCCATTTGGTCATGCAAGCCGCTTTGGATAAGGACCAAGGCAATAACTATGACCTTTCCAGTGCCATGGCCAAACTATATGCTTCTAAGGTAGCCATGGAACATACAGTAGAAGCGGTGCAGATCCATGGTGGTAATGGTTTTGTTAAGGAGTATCATGTAGAGCGTATGATGCGCGATGCCAAGATCACGCAGATCTATGAAGGGACCTCTGAGATTCAGAAGATCGTGATCTCAAGAAGCATTTTAAAAGACTGATGCCTAAACCTAATATGCCTTTATAAGGAATATATTTATAAATAAAAAAGCCACGATAATATCGTGGCTTTTCTATAATTATTGTTTTTTTCGTATTTAAATTAATCAAGTTTCACTGTTCTCCAGACACCTGCAACCTTGATCTTTACATTGGTTCCATCAAAATAAATGGTTCCATCTTGTGCGTTCTGAGGTGCTGTCCTCTGAGGCTCCAGGGTCAATACATTCGTTAAACTCGTTGTTTGAGCATTGCTTGACCTAGCCAAACCACCAAATTCCAAATCAGTTATACGCTGTTCATGGTCCTGTATTGTAAAGGTATTATTATCTACGTTGGCAGTTAAGCCTTGTATTGCATTCAAATTATCGCCTGAACTTACGAGTGCCTGTTGTGCAGTTCCAGCTGCTTGTTGTGCAGTTCCATCGGCTTGTATCGCAATGCCCTCGGCTTGTTGTGCAATTCCAGATGCCAGTTGTGCATCTTGAGATGCTTGGACTGCAATTGAAATTGCCTGCTGAGCCGTTCCATCTGCTTGTTGCGCTAATCCAAGAGCTTGTTGAGCAGATCCTTCTGCTTGTTGGGCAGTTCCAAGTGCATTACTAGCCTCTTGTGATGCCGTTTGTGCTGTTTGATCTACCACATCCAATGCTGCATCGGAAGCAAGACCTATGCTTACTGCACGAGCCCCTGGATCACCGCCTGCGTCCAGCCATGCTGCTACGTCTGCAATATTAAGATCCTCACCTAATATCGTACCATTTAATATTTTACCAGTAGTCACTGCATCAGCAGCAATCGTTAAAGCTGTTGCACCAGTAACATCACCTGTATGTGTGGCATTGGTTACTTTCGCAGTGTTGGCTAGAACATCGGTGTTAGCTGCTACACGTGCTTCTGTGTAATATAAATTAGAACCTTCAGCAATGGTAGTTGTGGTTAAGGCAGACACTTCGGCATCTGTTGCATATACGGCATTCAAGCTCGTTGCATCAAGGTCGGCCGTTGTAATACTACCATCCAAGATATCGCCAGCAGCACCACCTTCTACGGCACCATTTGCTAGCTCAGAAGCGGTAACTGATTGAGGTGCGAGATCCGCATCTGTAACCGAGTTATCTGTTATTGTCCCGCCTGTTCCACCAGAGACAGAACCAACTGCCATCATGGTACTTGTTACTTTCGCTGCACCAATTGCAGATACTCCTCCTGAAACGGTCACGTCTCCAGTAATGGCTTCCAATTCTGCCGTTGAATTTGTACCAGCTGTAGCTATGGCATCAGCTTCTGCGGTATCTGCATAAGTTTGTAAAGCTGCAGTCTGAGTCGCATCGGCTGCAACTGCTGCTGCTACAGCATCTGTTTCTGCTTGATCCGCATAGGTCTGTAAAGCTGTTG
>JABDMQ010000186.1 GCA_013001365.1 Flavobacteriaceae bacterium | reverse complement strand
ATCCAAGACCATGACGATAAGTTTATGCCGTCTTACGGACCAATAATTAGGTCATCTCATCGCGGTTATGATTCTTATTTTCATTACGGTCAGGATTTAAGTTAATTAATGCGCAAGAATATAAATATATACATTTTCCAGTTAAAAAATTACCTTATTTTTGCTCATTATAATTTAGCAATTTCGCATGCAGGAGATTAAAGGTACATTGATTCCCATTGGAGGAAATGAAGACAAAGGCATACATACTGACGAAAAATACACCCTTGAATTCGTTGAGGCAGGCATTCTTGCTCATGTCGTTAGGGAAACAGGAGGCATTGAATCCAAGATTGTCATTATTCCTACAGCATCAGGAATCCCAGAAGAAGTTGGCGAAAACTATCTGCATGCTTTTAGGAAACTTGGCTGTAAGGACTTAACTGTCCTTGATATACGCGAAAGAGAAGACTCTGAAAAACAAGAAGCCATAGCTTTGGTCTCTGAGGCCAATTGCATCATGTTCTCTGGTGGTGACCAATCCAGGATTTCAGATAGGATTGGCGGAACTAAACTCCATGACATCATTAAGCAACGCTATTTTAATGATGAAGGATTCGTAGTTGCTGGAACAAGTGCAGGAGCCATGGCCATGGCAGAGGAAATGATCTCTGGCGGAAGTGCTACTGAATCATTCTTTAAAGGAACGGTTAGAATGCGTGAAGGTCTAGGATTGATTCCAGAATTGATCTTTGACACCCATTTCATTCAGCGTGGACGCTTTGGAAGACAGTCTGAAGCTGTTGCCAAATTTCCGGATCGTGTTGGGATTGGTCTAGCAGAAGACACAGGTATGATCATAAAGAATGGTAATGATTGTACGGTAATAGGATCAGGAATGGTCATTGTATTTGACGGCAGTACCTTAACTCATAATAACGAAGAGGAATTATTGGAAGGAACTCCAATGACGATGACCAATTTAACGGTACATGTACTAAGCAATAGTGATAAATACGATATCAGGAACAAGAAAGTGACTGTATTGCCAATTGAAGCACCTTTTATCTAATTAGTACTGTAGACAATTTCCAAACGCACCTTAACCTTGTTGCCTACTAAAGCGTCCATTGCGCCAAAATCCAACCCAAATTCCTTTCTTACAACAATCGTCTCTGCAATAAGCGCATGAGTTCCGCTATTACGCAGGACCAGCTGAAACGGAATATCGATCGTTCGTTCTACGTTCTTGATCTTTAAAATACCCTTTATGGAATTTGATCCTTCAGAATACTCAATCGAAGAAGAATTGAAACTTATATCAGGAAATTGAATGACATTGAAATAGACCGAATCCCTTAAGGTTTCATCCCTTTTTTCATCATTGGTATCAATGCTTTCGGCCTTGATAATACTATTGATTTTGAATAATTTCTTTCCAGAAAAAATCAGGGAACCCTCAAAATCCTTGAAAGACCCTTCCACATTCAATACACCTAAGTGTTTAACCTTGAATTCGATCTGGGATTTTTCAACATCGACTTTGTAGGTCTTTGTTTGTGCCGATGCAACAAAACCATGACCCAAAATAAGGAGCAAGGCAATGTTCTTATGGAATTGGATGTTATTCAGCAATAGCCAAAATGTTAAGGGTAATCTTGACGTCGTTCCCAACTAGCTTCGTACCATCAGGCAATTGCCTATCGAATTTAACGCCATAATCCTGCCTATTGATCGTGATCCAAGCACTAAACGCTATGGATTGCTTTTGTGTAGCAAGATCCATTTTAGGTCCTTTTACTTTAAATGGAAGATCTATTTCATTACTAACTCCATGAATGGTAAGATTTCCTTTTAAATAATGCTTGTCCTCCTTTTTAACCGTTTCAATACCAGTGAATGTTATTTCAGGATAATTAGCAGCATCCAGGAAGGCAACGCTCTTAACAGCTTCTTCGCCACCAGTATTGTTGGCATCATAACTTTCAACTTTTATGACTGAGCTAGCGCTGGTCTTTGATGAATCTTCTGCATTGTACTGAATGTTTCCTTGAACATCCTTGAATCTTCCAATAACATCTACCACTCCAAAACGTTCCACTTGGATCTGGACTGAGCTATGACCAGAATCAATGATAAAATTTTGTGCACTTATATATGAAGCACTGAATATTGTAATTAGCAGAAAACATAGTCTTTTTTTCATGATAAATTGGTTTTGATTAGTATTGCCGCAGTCGAATGTTGTCCTAAATTATAAGATCTAACTCAAATTGGTTGCCTTTTTCAGAAAACATTAGGAAAACAATTGCTACTGATATGCCATTATAATCTTTGAATTCAAAGTCAATTAACGGTCATGTCTTATAAATACCAATTTCCATTTCCCCCGTGGAGGTTTTGCAAGCACGATACATACCCTCAGTATTGAAAGGCATAGCGATATTGCCCTTAGCATCAACAGCAATTAGGCCACCATCTCCATTAATTTCAAGAATTCGCTTT
>JABDMQ010000152.1 GCA_013001365.1 Flavobacteriaceae bacterium | reverse complement strand
GGCATATTTATCCAAAGAAAGCGTTAAAAAAGCTTTCAAAGCTTGATCAAAAAAGTTCGAGGGATATCAAACAAGCACGTAAAATGGTTGCTGAAATAGACGCCGAAGTCAGTTACTTGGTAAATCTTATAATAAAAGCAGGTAAGATTCCAATTATCATTGGAGGAGGGCATAATAATGCTTATGGATGCATTAAGGGGACTTCTTTAGCATTGAATAAAAATATCAATGCAGTAAATTTCGATGCCCATACAGACTTTAGGCCAGAAGAAGGCCGGCATAGTGGTAACGGATTCAGTTATGCTTTCGCGGAAGGATTCTTGAAAAAATATTTCATTTTTGGAATACATGAGAATTATACCTCTTCCGATATCCTAAAAGTCATTAAAAAATTGAAAAAGCATATTGCCTACAATACTTTTGAATCTATAAAGATCCGTGGAGAATCAACTTTTGAGGCAGCGCTAAAAAAAGCCTTCGACTTTATTTCTTCAAGGCCATTTGGTGTAGAAGTAGACTGTGATGCCATTGAGAATATGCCAAGTAGCGCTATGACACCAAGCGGTTTTAGTGGCACAGAAGCTCGGAAATTCGTTTCATATTTCGGGAAACATGAAAACGCTAGATATCTCCATATTTGCGAGGCTGCGCCTAATCTTGGATCCAAGCAACAATCTACTCAGGGTGCAAAGCTCCTCTCCTATTTAATAACTGATTTCATTAAGGCTCATGGAAATAAAGATTAGCTCTTATCAGGATAATTTCAGCAAGGAATTCTATGATTTGAACATCGAATGGCTCAAGAACTATTTCTATGTTGAACCCTTTGATGAAGAAGTTCTGAGCAATCCTAAAAAATATATTATCAGTAAAGGTGGACATATTTTCTTTGCTATATATAATGATTCAGTAGTCGGTACAGTAGCCTTGATGCCAACGAAAGAGCAAACAGTGTTTGAATTAACCAAAATGGCAGTTTTACCTACTTATCGTGGTTATAAGATCGGTCAGAAACTTATGCAACATTGTATAGAATTTTCCATGGGGACTGGACTAAAATCCCTGATACTTTACTCCAATACAATTTTGGAAAATGCTATTTACATATACAGGAAATTTGGATTTATTGAAATTCCGGTTGAGCCTGATTGTCCCTATGAGAGGAGTAATATCAAGATGGCATTGATTTTTTAAATAAATAAGACTTGTCCTTTAATTCAATGAATCCGATTTTACCGCTTTCAATGCTTTAATGGAATCGATCTGACGTTGTAGACGCTCTATTTCCTCTGTGTCCTTGTCCTGCGTAGGGATTTCCTTTTCAGAACCAACATCTAGTTTATCCAATTCAATGGTCTTGGTTTCCTCCACAAAATACTTGTCTATGCCTTCACTCGCTCGCCACGCTTCATTTAATTGATCGTAAACAGATTTGTCCCAGCGACTGGGGTGCTTAACATCAATCCAAACAACATCGCGATACTCGCTGTCGATAAGCGCAAGGTCTGGTGTTGCAGAACCATCAAAATTATCAGAACCTTCTCTTATTGCAGAAATGGTTCCGAGAAAAAACATTCGTTTTCGCCCTGCAATATCCTTGATATAAGGTCGAAATTCAACAGGTTTATTTACCGACCAATCATATTCCTTGCGCGACTCAATTACTTTAAGAGGCATAGCCGAAACTCCGGCATACCCTTGCTTCTTCTCAGCATGGTCGTAATAATAAAGCTTGTCGGTCCCATCTGCAGGAACGAATACACTAAACGTCAAGCTTGTTCTTTCATCTCCTACTGGTTCTAGTCCAAACCAATGATAAAGTCCATTATAGGTATCGATATTTGTTCCTGAGAAATCGAAATCTGTAACAAAAGGTTGTTGATTCTGATCATCAGGTAGGTCTGGAATCTTGACAGCTGTCTGCATATTCCAAGGTAATGGGTCACTGAATCCACCTAAGAATTTCAAGGATTCTGCCTGTAGCCTCGAAACTTTTTCTGATAGTGTGTTTTGCCGAGTTAGGTAGTCATGATCCTTCATTTTATCAGGACCGATGAAAGTGCCTTTACCTATTAAGATCCTTTCGACGTAATCATTGAAATCATGCTCTCCATTATCTATTACCATCACGCCACCGAAAGTTGGATATGGAAAGAAGAAACCTTTCCATCTGATCAGGCTGACGACCTCTACCCATTTACCTTCATCGTTTTTCATGTAGAAGGTATCTCCTGGTTCGTTGCTGAACAATTGAAAAATATTGAAGCGTTGAACCACCGCATTATAAGTGTTCCTACTGAACTTAAGTGACTCTCCAATCGAAAATGTTACTGGAATCCTGTTTTCATTTGAAAACCTCGGGAATGGTGTCGTACTGGATACAGAAAAGACTTCCTCCGTATTGTCACTGATCTGCTGCATAGTATACTTCTCAGATGGTTGAATCGCCATCGTCCATTTATTCTCTCCATCTACCCTGACCAAATGCGGTAAGGAAACGTCTAATGTTTCCCCTACAGATTCATTTGCCATGGAAAAGATATTTCGTAACGGCTGGATACGCTCGTTTTGAGTCAATGGCAATTCCTGAATTTCAATCTTGTTCAAGTCTTTGAAAACATTATATGTTTTCATGTAATCGTACATACCGAAATGCCATCCTACTACATAAAGAAACGCAAAAAACACAAGCAGTAATGAAAGAATTCCTAATCTCCTTCCAGAACTAGCGGAACTCCTGAATTTTCGCAATCCAAAAAACAAGATGATACCACTCAATAGGATTATAAAAATGAACTTTCTTATGAATAAGAGTGCTGGTTGATAATCATCGCGGAGAAAGAATATTGCAAAGAACAATAACAGTCCAATTATAATGACAGTTCTTTTCTGTTTTGCTCCTTTTTGCCAGTATTGTTTGATCATTGGTTGTTTATAATAGTCCCTTATCCTTTAATCGTTCACGAGCAGATTTTTCTTCTGGTTTGACCTCCTCTTGCACTTCTTCTGTAATCTCCTGGGATTCTTGGGTTACATCAGTTTCCTTGCTCTTCAAGTCCTCAATGAAATCCTTTCCCTTGTCAATGGTATCTTGAAGGACATCCTCAAACGAATCTGATTTTTCATCGATCACCTCCCCTGACTTGAAAACGAAAGCCGCAATGTATGTACCAGCCAAAGTACCAACGATCATTGAGGCAAATAGTGAAATGGTGGCCAAGTCAATTGGAATAAGGAATCTGGTGATAACGATTCCAATCAAGAAGAATGCTGTAATATAGACTATCCTTAAAAGCAATGATTGCTGGTAAATGAATCCTTTCTTGTCCTCGGCTTTCATTTGAAGTTCTTTACTATACGCCAATTTATTGATAAAACGATATAGGCCATTGCCATTGGACTCTCGCCAATACAATAGAATACCGAAGAGAATGGCACCGATAAATGTAATGAGTTCTATAGTCATAATGGAAATGATTTACTGCTATATAAAGTTAGTCTATTTAATCTATACTTTGTTACTAATGTAATGTATCACCCACTCCTTATAAGAATCATCCCAGGACTCATAAGCCTTATAAAATTCCTCTTTTCTGTACCAGTACAAATGCAGAGGATCGAAAGGCGCAATAGTGATCAATAACTGCCATATTAGGTCTTGGTGTTTGCCTATTAGGGACGAATGCGGTTCGTGCATGGCAATGAAAAGACTTTCATCTACTATATCACCAATCTTATACTCATTGCTTACTTCAAGTTTTTCCAAATAGCGTTCAACAGACATCACTTTTTTACGTTTTTCGATATCGATCTTGCTCAAATAACTCTTGAAAAGCATTTTATCGTCCAGGATATCCTTGATAGGATTCTTAGTATTCTTCAATTCATTAACAAAGACAAATTTCTTTATTCTATCGTATCGCTCGGTTTTAACGACTTCCTCTAGGTCGTGAGTAATAATTAGATGGTCCCTCAATTTCCCTATGAGTTCGGGCTGCTTAATATGGTAGATCAATACATCATAGGTCGTATCCTTTATGGCTTCCTTATAAGCCTCTCGATCCTCGAAGATCACTATAGGTGATATAAAATCCCTGAGAACATAAATGCCCCCGAATGCTCTTGTATAAAAGGAATCTGTCGTAAATTGAAGGTCATGTAGCTTTAAATCTCGATATCTCAGATCGCCATGCTTGCGAGCCATGCCAAGTAATTGCAGATGAATATCCTCTTCAAGGAAATTATTTCCTTCCTTGAATTTTTCGATAAGTTGTAATTGCTGTTCCTGTATATCATCCAGGTCATTGATCAATCTAAATCCAATATTAATGCTCTGGTATTTCAAGACATCCAATGGTTCATAAAAAGCGTCTATGTATTGATCCAAATCGACGCAGATTGCACAATCACGAGTTATGTCATTTATCTTGTCTCCATGTATCCTAAACACCTGTTTCATTATTTCTCTATCAAACGAATGAAAAGGAACATAAACAGGCTTGTTCTTCTGCTGCGGCGTTATGATTATTGCACGAGGGTTAGCATCTCCAATATTGAGATAATGAGGGTCGTTTCTTTTTTCTGCTATTTCTGGACTCCAGCCAATTCCGTCTATGGAGAATTTCTTGAGTTTAGTTGCTGTTATACCAAGCAAGGTCAAGCATTCGTTATATCGCTCAACTAGCTTTCCGCTTATAGGCAATAATTCGCTACGGTATAGATTTGCTGCTTGGAGTTTTTTCATCCTATTAATCTATTGATCTGGGCATATTGAAGCAAGATTATTGACTTCATGTCTTTTATAATTCCTTTTGTCACCATTTCCATAGCTTTACTAAAAGGAACCTCCATGACTTCAATATCCTCAGTTTCCGACTCCACACCTCCTCCATCACTTACTTTCATTTCTTCTGAATACTCTGCAATGAAAAAATGCAGGATTTCTGTAACGGATCCAGGTGATGAATAGGCTTCCATTACTTTCTTTACCTCATTGACCCTATAGCCTGTTTCTTCTTCGGTTTCTTTCTTTATGCAATTCTCAGGATTATCGTTATCTAAAAGTCCTGCACAGACCTCGATCATAAACCCATCTTCATTGCCATTTACATAAGTAGGCATCCTGAATTGCTTAGTTAAGATAATTGTCTTTTGTTCCTTATTGTATAGTAAGATTGCTGCTCCATTTCCACGATCGTAAGCTTCTCTTTCCTGATGGACCCAGGAACCATTGTTCAATTGAAAATCAAAGGAGTACTTGTTCAGAGTATACCAGTTATCTGACAATTCTTCCTTGACTATGTTCTTGACCCTTCTATTAGTCATTTTCAAACTGTTCTCTTGCTTCTAGTTCAATATTAAGCTGATTTATTCGCGCGTCTACTTTACGCTTGAAATCTGTATCTGCAATGGTCGCAACATTGTCCAAATATCGAACGACCTCTTGCCTCCTTATCTCCGAAAAATCTAGACCTTTCATATTGGCTCTCATTAATTCCTTTAGCATACCGAACTTCGTTTCGTAATCTTTCCTGAAATAGAGATCTGGGTTCTCAAACCATTCTTTCTCCAGGTCGAAATCGGTCAATCGCAACGACACAGCACTTTGTATGTTCCTCACGTCTCTCGAAGAAAAGAATGGAAACAACTTCTGAATTTCCTTATATAAAGTAGCATAGAACGAATGGTCCTTCAATTTATGCTTTTCCATTGTCAAGTCATAGGCTTCAAGAACACGCTCCTCTGATGGCTTATCGGTCACCTTAAGAATTTCTCCCATGCTTTTTGCCAATCCCTGGTCTGCTAAATATTCATACCCTTTGGGGTCATTCATATTAACAAATTCTGGCATTGTATCCTTTAATTTGCGCCACCACAAGTGATCCTGATCCAAGAAATCATGCTCTGTTCTGGCACCATCGATCTTGAATCGTCCTTGGACCCTGGAAATGACAGCTTTGTCCAACATCTCTGGAAGATTAGTGAATAGACCAATCGAACTATTTCCATAATTAACAGCATATGCTCCTTCTGTATACCTTAGGAAAACACCAATGACCTCTTTCACACCAGCAGAAACGCCCTGTGCTGTTCGTTCTTGTAGATTGTTTTCTGCATCATCTATAGGCGCAAAGATAAGTTTTGAAGGATCCTGAAGGGGTTTCATCCATTCGACCATTTTCTCTGCCGACCCACCTTGAAATGTAGATATCAAGGTATCTGGCATTGGGTGAAAAAGAAATGGAATGTCCAGATTATCACTATGTTCCTTCAATCGGGTCGCTATGGCTGCAATAAGCATGCTTTTTCCTGTTCCAGGTATACCATATCCCATGAAAACAGGCATGAAACCACCTAATTCCTGAAATGGGTTTTTCTTTACCGTAAAATCATAACTAAGCATACGCTCTGTAAGCCGCCTTGCAAAATGCTTGGCATCTCGATTCCCTACTATTTGTTCGAATTGGATCTTGTTGAACTCTACACTTTTAGCCGTTCCTGCATAGACATTTTCCCATCCAGAAATGGCGAACTCAGAATTTTCAAGTTTATAGGTTCTATCAGTTATGGTATCCGTGTATTCCAAAGAACTTTTCCGCAATTGGATCTCATCGATCAATGCCTCGAAATAAACTACGGTAAAATCAGTAACGTCTTTGTCTGACTTCACGATATCAGGGTGACCTAAATACTTATCGTAATAATACAAGGCACAGGAAATTCCCTTTAATGGAGACATGAAAGACAATTCCGGAATACCTGCAAACTTGTTCTTCATTACGGATAAATCATCCGAAGCTACTGTATGTAAAGCATGTAGTATACTATAAGATGCAGCGTATAACATGAAGGCTGTAGCTGTTTGCATCTTGCTTTCGTACTCTCTTTTCTGATCACGGTCAAGGCCAGACTTGTTTTCACTTAATGCGGAAAGCCCAGAAGAATCGTAATAGCTATCCTTTATCCAAATACCTAATGCCAATCCTTCTTGAACCGATAAAAGGGTTTGATTAAGATGTAGCGGAATCGCAACCGAATCAGGCAATAATCGTTTCTTCAATGATAGAATTGTCTTAGAAACCGATGTAACATCGTTACCACCGTTTCCCTTGGCCCTGGATAAATATAAAAGAATCGAATCGTCCTTGGCATCCTTGTCCTTATTTCTTGCGCGCATACCTTGCTCCCATTGCACGCTTTTAATGTAAGAGGCAGCTTCATCACGTAGCATGTCCAGCTCGGATTGTTTGATGGGAAATGTAGAGTTATGCTCCATGTTATTTAGTTTATCTCAATATTATATCTTATCAATTACCAAGTCAGATAACTGAAAAGGAGGCTTTGCCAATTCATTCATCAATTCAGGAGCCTTGTCATAAAGCAACTGGATAATTCGGTGTGGTGCAAAAACATATGGTTGTTTTATGACGTAATCCCATTTTTGAAGGGTCTGCTTACTAAAATAGCTCCCTTCCTTGAACTCACTGCCTGAATAAACCTCATCAATCTTCAATGAGAATGCAAAAGATTCCAAACCAATTTCTTTTTTCGCTATACCATCAAGAATAGTATGTGTCATCACATTTTCATCTTTTGCGAAGACATTATGCAAAGGTCCTAAGTCTATTCGTTTAATATGTTTTGGAAATACATCTTGCAATTTCCTATCAATGCCATAGGCCATAGTATCAAGGGCCATATGCCTATCTGCTGAATTCTTCAATACATCATAAATATCATTCCGGTAATTATCGATATTACCACGCCCCGTGTCGAAATACATGAAGCAAACAAATGGTCGATTATAGGTTACGTCGTAGAAACTCCAACTGGTCATGTATTTTGAGTTGATATCATCAGGAGTTTCAACGATCTTACCTTGTACAAAGCGATTGTATATGAATTTTTGCTCAACAGTTGTATAATACCGCAATGAGGCCGCTTGAAAAAGTTTCTGTTTGCTCACATGTTCTTTCTTTCTTAATAAAGTGTCCAAGAATTCTTCTTTTATCTTTTCAAGATCGGGCAATTTTGAAATATAATTGTCTCTAAGGGCAAGGTCATTGAATAGATACCTGAATTCTAAATAATTAGGAAATCCTGAATCTGCAAGATCAATATTCATATTATCCTCTTCATCATACATGTACTTGATACGCATGGCTTCAATGGAATATAGTAGAAGATCACAATATTGCTTGAAGAATACCATCTCCAAGTCATTGCATATCTCATTGGTACTCATGCTTTCAATAAGCTCTTTTAAGGCATGTTCGACCATTTCATGATAGAACGCATAATGCTCTTTGGAATCGAGTTGTGCGGAATCTAAGGGTGTTACTATATGGTCAATCGACATGTTTTAAAGTGTTCATATAAGTATTCAATGCATCTAAGCACAAGAATACTTGAGTATTATGTTTGAATGAATAACTAATGTGACAAAAGGCCATACATTAAATAGGCCTCTTTCTTGCATTAAGACAACAAATCGTCCTCAGCTTCGGATGCCTTGCCACCTACAGGCTCGCTACCGCCATCACCCGAATCTCCAGATGGTGCATTAGGATCAGCTGCATAATATTCTTCAAAAATCTCTTTCATATCGATGCCGTAACGCTCTGCAAAATTCTTTTGGATCTCAACATCTTTGGTCCTTATCTCTTGTAGTGCTTCAGCATAACTACTATAAACCCCTTGCATTACTTTTTCATGCACAGGGATATTATCCATCATTTCCTGTCTGGCCTTGGCACTTGCAGTATGCATGGCAGCAAGTGTCTCTCCTATATGCTCATCAGTCTTGACACCAAGGTGCTCCAGGATTGCGGCAAATTCTTGATCTGTTCTTGCTTTCAATGCAACCACATAGCCATCGTAATACTTTAATCGTTCATCGGTATCACTCTTGAGCTTTGCACGATGCGTCTGTAAATTGCTTCGAAGGGATGTAAGGACCTTGATCGTTAAATTATGTTTATGGACAAAACTATCCTTACTTGCAGCCAAGGTTGTATAAGCATTTTTAAGCCCTTCAAGCTCTTCAACCTTTTGTTCCAAAGTTGTCACCTTGCCTATGGCTGTAGCGTACTCGGCAGATTGCTTGTCTACGATTTCCTCTAATTCTTGTCTTGCTTGCTTTAGAAGTGCGTATTGCTCTTCGAGGCTTGCCTCCACTTCTTTTTTCTTTTCAAGTGCTCGAGTATGGTTCTTGGTCGCTTCGACTATCGCTGTCTGTAATTTATCCTCTACTTCCTTTATTTCAACCTCCCTGTCCTTCAATCGCTTTATCGCTGCTTGGCTTTTGTACGACAGTTCATTAAGAAGTGTCTGAACATCTGCGCTTTCTATACGTTGTTGAAACATGGCCTTGGCCTTGTTGTCTGCTGATGCCCTTACCTTTTCAGCATCTTGAAGTTCAACTTCAGCTTTTTTGATCTTCGATTTTCGTCCCCAAAGGTTATTCCACCAATTGTCTGGCTTGCTCTTAGCATTTTCCAGTTCGACCTTGGCGCGTTCTAGTCTTTTCTGAGCATCATCAATTACTTTCTGTTCTTCAGCATTAAGAGATGAAAAACGCTCGAAAATAATGCCAACTTCATCTTGATAATCAGTGAGGTCTTTAATGGCATCCAATAAGGTGGTCCTATCTTTTTCGGCCATATGGACAACATCGTCCAAGGTCGCATTAAGGATTTTCTGGCGAACTTCAGGATCATCTTCTTGGGCCAATTTGGATTTCATGGTATCTATGGCCTTTCCCCAATTAACATCTACTTTTTCCGTTTCCTCATTGGAACTGGTCTCTAATAAATCGAAGTCATCTGACATTTGTGTGTGATTAGGTTGAACTTTCTTTTTTTAAAAGGATAAGCAATTTCGTGAAAATTTATCATTTATTGAAGTGGAAACTGCTTATTTATTAGTAGTTATTGATAACAAAATGTTACATCCGAATATTCAACAATGAAAAAGGCGATTCCTAATTAATGGAATCGCCATAAATCAAAATCAATCAAAAATCTAATTGTCGTCCGTTTGTTTTTTATTGAATGTATAGCTAAGACCAAACATAACCATAGATGTTTTCATCTCATAGGAAACCTCACTACTAGGAATTATACCTAATGGATTAGTAGTTGCATCCCAAGGCCCACCAAATGCTTGTGGAATTGGGTTCAATACTGGACCGGAAGTTGCATCTCCACTGGACCCATAATGATAAACAGCGTCAATATTGAAATTATCACTTGCCTCATAACTCAAGCCAAATTGAAACGCATTCTTGTTGATAGCAGTTGCCGGAATCGAGAAAAACGCTAATTGATCATTAATTGGGTTAGAGCTATATGTATAACCAACTCGCAATGGCAATTTATCTATTCCTTTGTACTGGACACCTGCAGATATTATGTCAATGTTCTCCCATCCAAAACCATTGACCGCCCCTGTTGGAAATCCTTGAGTAGGTCCACTTTGTGCAATTGTCCAACCACTTGCTTCAAATCCTTCGGTATTCTCATAATTGACCATTCTATAGTCTAACGCTAAATCTACATCTCCTGTAGAATAACCTAAACCTAAGGAAAGAATCGCTGGATAATCCATTTGGAATGAAACATCAGGTGCCGCAGATCCATCTAAATAGGTGTTCTTAAAATCTAATTCGCTAAAAGTCTGTGTTGTCTTATAAGATGCACCAGCCTTGAATCCTGATCCCGAATCATAGAACAGGCCTATTTGTGCTCCAAAACCTGTCGCACTCGCCTTATCGCTTGTTGGATATCCTAAAGTCATGCTTGGTGCTGATAACGGATTCGGTGCCAGTTCAAGTGTAGCGTAGTTGAAATTTGGTTGAATACCGACCGAAAATTTATCTGAAATTTCGTAAGCCCATGAAAAGCCTATTTGTAATAAGATATAATCAGATTCAATTCTACCGAAACCTCCCATACTTTGTGACGCGTTTATAGGATTGGTCATGCTTTCTGGGAAAGTAACTCCGAAACCGCTTATCCCAAAAGCAGATGCTCCAAAAGTATGTTTGCTGCCTTCATTGCTCCAAACATAGGCCAAATTCGGAAGAATAGAGGTTCCTCTATCATCTTCTGTGTTACCACTTAAGAAATTACCTGTTGGCATGCCACTCATGTCTAATTCCGGAACGGTAGAAAACAATTCTGGAGAGGAGAAGAACAATCCTACATCAAGTTTCAAGATGTTTTCATCGAAATTGGAAAGTGCCGCTGGATTCCATTGCAATGCCCCAGATACATCAAGTGGTTGACCTGTAGCGGCACCACCCATCGACATATTTACAGCACCTACACCTTGCATGATATGCCCAGACTGCGAAAATAAAATAGTCGTAAACAATAGGGCAAATGATCTTAATAAAAGTTGTCTCATAGTTAGTTGTTTAATGAATTAATTTTTGTAGAGATCTTATACTAAGACCTCTATCGTTATAGAATAAAGGGTAAAAGTAAGTCGGCGACAACCCTTAAATCATGATATAAATCATAATTTCCTCTTATGTAACTTTTGTTACAAAACATGTCATTATAGCCTTTTTATAAGACATTGGAAATCATTACTTATCGCATCCTGAACCTAATTTCAGCTATAAATTCATAACTAGAAGTGAATAAAGCTGTTAATAACTGGTACATTTTTTCTTACAGAACTACTTGAATATTAAATAATTAATCCTATATTTGAATTCCCTCAAGTTTAACTAACCTATGTGCTATGGTAAATTCAATCATCTTACTATTGGTATTGACTAGAGAAGAAAGCATTATACTTTCCTTTGGTTCTGTCGCCATTTTTTTCCTCATTTTATTGATTTCTGGCTTGATCAAAACCCGGAAATTGAATGAAGAAAATCGGAAACTAATGGAATCTATCGAACTCAATTTAAAGGATTCGGCAGAAAAAGACTACGAAGACTTTAGAGATTCCCATTCATATAAGAATGAATCATAACTCTTGTGATGACCTCAACTATAATAACTAACATACTCCTGTTTGTTACACAAACCGATCATTCGGCCTTAAATGCCCAACATGCCGAAGAATTAAAAAGACTTCAAGAACACCTTGAGCTTTCTAGGCTCACCACTATTTTGTCTATTGCCTTGATTACCATTCTAGTATTGTTGATCATTAATCTTGTTAAGAATAATAAGCTTCAAAAGGAAATCAATACCTTAAAGGAAAGAGTACAGCACTAACTTAGGATTTTTATCTAGTTAATTTCTTGTACTTGATGCGTTTTGGCATTATGTCTCCGCCAAGTCGTTTCTTCTTGTTTTCTTCATACTCTGAGAAACCGCCTTCAAAGAAATATACCTGAGAATCGCCTTCGAAAGCTAATATGTGTGTGCATATCCTATCGAGAAACCAGCGGTCGTGACTTATTACGACAGCACATCCTGCAAAGTTTTCCAAGCCTTCTTCTAAAGCCCTAAGCGTATTGACATCAAGATCATTGGTTGGCTCATCCAAAAGGAGTACGTTGCCTTCTTCCTTTAAGGTCATGGCCAAATGCAGCCGGTTTCTTTCTCCACCAGAAAGCAACTTTACTTTCTTGTTTTGCTCACTACCACTAAAATTGAAGCGGCTTAAATACGCTCGTGAATTCACCTGTTTGCCGCCCATCATCACCAGTTCTTGTTCATCACTGAAATTCTGCCAAATCGTCTTCTCTTGATCGATATTAGCATGTTTCTGATCAACGTAGGCAATCTTTGCCGTTTCACCAACCTTAAACTCCCCTTTATCCGGGCTTTCCTCTCCCATTATCATCTTGAAAATTGTTGTCTTTCCTGCTCCATTAGGCCCAATGACGCCAACAATTCCTGCCTGAGGGAGATTGAAATTAAGGTCTTCGTACAACAACTTATCACCATACGCTTTGCTAACTCCTATTGCTTCAATAACATTTGTACCTAGCCTTGGTCCATTTGGAATATAAATTTCAAGCTTTTCATCAAGTTGTTTTTGATCCTGACTCATTAACTTATCATAGTTCTTCAATCGTGCTTTTTGCTTGGTCTGCCGTCCTTTAGCACCTTGACGTACCCATTCCAATTCTCGTTCTAACGTCTTTTGACGCTTCGAAGCAGTTTTGCTTTCTTGTGCCATTCGTTTGGACTTCTGGTCGAGCCAAGAAGAGTAATTTCCTTTCCATGGAATGCCCTCTCCTCTATCAAGCTCCAGGAT
>JABDMQ010000344.1 GCA_013001365.1 Flavobacteriaceae bacterium | reverse complement strand
TTGAAATCTACTTTAAAAGGTGATTATTCTAACCTTTCCGAAGCATGGCAGACAACCATGAAACATATTGAGGACAATGGTATTAAATTCATAGAGTCTGGACCAATGATGGAATCTTACCTTACGGAACCAAGAACAACGCCTAATCCAGCTGATTGGGTAACGGAAATTTTCATTGCTATAGAATAAATGAAAGCAGTCCTACTCGTTTTTATTGGTGGTGGTTTTGGAAGTGTGCTCCGTTTTGGACTTGCTAAATTTCTTAATTCTACAGAATATGCTTTACCATATGGTACATTCTTGGCCAATATCCTTGGTAGCCTGTTGATTGGGATCATATTAGGAATGGCAATGAAGAATAATTCGTTATCTGAAAGTCATACTTTGTTATTGGCGACAGGATTTTGCGGTGGTTTTACCACATTCTCATCTTTTGCCTATGAAAATCATGTGTTTTTAAAAGCAGGTGATTTCACAAGTTTTGCTATTTATACAATTGGCAGTTTTGTGATTGGCTTTTTGGCAGTGTTCCTAGGCCTTTACTTGGTAAAATGATCATTTCTTCTTGAACATTTTAACACCAGCATATATCTTGGTAGCAAGATAGTTCTCTCTAGGAACTAGCGGACACGAGAATTTTTCGTTATAAACACAATAAGGATTATAGGCCATGTTGAAATCTAGATTTATCGAATCGCCTTCTGGAATCCTTAGGTCCATATAACGACCACCACCATAAGTTTCCTCACCATTAGAATCGTCAAGGAATGGCAAGAACAAATAATCCTTGAATTCTTCCTCCGCCATGAGGTCTTTTCCT
Organism: Flavobacteriaceae bacterium; assembly: GCA_013001365.1. Classification (GTDB taxonomy): domain Bacteria; phylum Bacteroidota; class Bacteroidia; order Flavobacteriales; family Flavobacteriaceae; genus JABABD01. Next base: position 56,036 of record JABDMQ010000344.1, on the reverse strand, counting down.
TGGTAGACGTTAAGTTGAAATAATTTGCCCTTTAATTCGAAAGCTAAAATACCATAGATGCGTTCTTCAGTCAAGCGACTGGTTGTAGTCTTCATCTTGAACCATTCGGAATCTTGTGTACGTTCCAATTTTGCCTTTACGGTATAGCTACTATCCACTTCAAAGAATTCAAGGCTTGAAAAATTCTTCCTGTCCTTATCCTTTAATGGGGATGTTGTGGCATCCTTGAATTCTGCATTGATTTTTCTTTGGAAATCAGTGCTACCTAAAATGGGACGTTTATCTTGACCACAACTCGAAAAGATCAATACGATCAAAGTACAAATAATGAACCTCATGCTATTGGTTAGGATTGAAAGATGGATTTAAGCTAGTTTGATAAGACTGAACCAATGATGTCGTAAAGCTATCGAATGTATCCTCATCAGATAATGCCTTGATTTTTTCAGGGTCAAAACGTCCTTTTAAATAAAAGGCTGAAATTTCACTACCCCTGCTATTAAATAGAATGACATCAGTAAGAACAACACCGAGTTCCTTGACGGAAATAATCCTTGTTTGTGCTATTTCATTCTTCCTGAACATATCGATAAATCCGGAATTCGTGACAGCATTCATCTCTTCAATGATGCTTCCTCTTCTCAATTCCTGGACATTCGTGAGCTTGATGTATTTAAGGTCCGAAAGATTGCCAACAATGCTCTTGGCCTCAGGGTTCATGACCCCAAGCATGGCCTTCATGAAATTTGGCACTTGAAAAGAAGTGGCGCCAATATCGTTTTTATGTTTGTTATAGAAACTCTGGAAACTACTCCCGCAGCCTAAAAAGAAACAACTAATGATGATCAATGCAAATGTTTTTTTCATTGCGTTTTAATTATAAATTCAAAAATACAACATATCATTATTTTGTTTAGTTTTGAAGGTAATTAAGAAAGTATAAATGAAATTAGTCACAACATATAAGATTCAATTTACCACTTCAATTAGAAGTCGGACATCTTATATATTGTGATGATATAGAAATAGCATTAAACAATTGTAAAAAGTCTGACATCAATGTCGGACTTTTTAAATTTATACCAATAATCAATCAATGGTCAAACTATACAAAGATTACCTCAAGACCTTCGACGGACTTTCTCGAGAAGTATGGTGGCTCTCACTTATTACGCTGATCAATCGCGCTGGGACCATGGTAATTCCGTTTTTATCATTGTATTTAACCAAGAACATGGGATTCACTTTGAGTGATGTGGGATGGATCATGTCTTGTTTTGGACTTGGTTCTGTTGCTGGCTCTTGGTTAGGTGGTAAACTAACCGATAGAATCGGTTATTATCACGTGATGCTTTTTAGTTTGTTCTCTACAGGAGTCCTTTTCATTGGACTTCAATTCCTATCTACCTTCGAAAGTATCTGCATTGGTATCTTCTTGGTTATGCTTGTAGCTGATTCATTTCGTCCAGCCATGTATGTAGCCCTTAGTGCTTATAGCAAACCAGAAAACAAGACACGTTCTGTAACCCTTATTCGTCTAGCCATAAACCTTGGTTTCTCAGCAGGTCCAGCAGTTGGTGGTCTTATCATAGCTACCATGGGATATGAAGGTTTGTTTTGGGTAGATGGCATTACATGTATTATCGCAGGAATCTTGCTCTTGTATGTGTTGCATCCAAGATCAACAAAGGTTCAGGATGAAGTGGTCAACAACAATCCGATATCGGCATATCGTGACAAGTCCTATTGGATATTCTTGGCAGCAATGTTATTGTTCGGCATTGTCTTTCTACAGTATTTCTCGACCATCCCAATTTATTATAAAGACGCCCATTCACTTTCTGAACAGCAGATTGGACTGTTAATGGCCATGAACGGTTTAGTGATTGCATTATTTGAAATGCCCTTGATTAAATGGCTTGAAGGCCGGAGGAATACCAAATCAGGCTTAATGGCAATAGGAGTCATCCTGGTAGCATTGAGTTTTGTAGTCCTTAATTTAACAAGCTGGGTAGGTATATTGATCATAGGAATGCTGTTGATGACCATTGGCGAGATGATTTTTTTCCCTTTCAGTAATTCCTATGCCTTGCAGAGAGCAAAAAGGGGTAATCAAGGCGAATATATGGCCATGTACAGCATTGCTTTTTCTGTCGCTCATATTTTCGGACATAATTCAGGAATGCAACTCATTGATAGGTATGGATTCGATTTCACATGGCATGTTGCAACCATAATGATGATCCTTTGTATCTTGTTATTGTATATTCTTCGAAATCGAATGATCAAAAAAATAAATCATGAATAAAGTTGTATTATTTCTAATTACAATATCTCTTCTTGCCTGCAACAATACTGAGAAAAATAATTCGTTGGATGATACTGAAAATGAATGGGTCGAAAAAACGGTTCCAAAACTGGAACCAAATCGTTATAACGTCGCATTCCTTATCATGGAAGGCGTTTACAATACGGAACTTACGGCACCTTATGATATTTTTCAACATACCCAATATCGTAAGAACATCAAGGCCATGAATGTGTTTACTGTGGCGAATACAGATGACCCAATCACAACATTTGAAGGTATGCGAATCCTTCCGGATTATAATTATGTAAGGGATTCTTTACCAAAAATAGATATTCTAGTTGTGCCAAGTGCCGAGCATCACTTGGATACTGACCTTGAAGATAAAGTCATGATCGATTTCGTAAAACGAATAGATAAAGAAGCACAATTCATGACTTCACATTGCGACGGTGCTTTTGTTCTTGCTAAAGCTGGTTTGTTGGACAACTACGTATCTACCACTTTCCCTAGCGATATAGACAAGATGCGCGATATGTTTCCGGATCTTGATATCAGGAAAGACATGCTATTTGTGCATGATGGCAAATACATTACCTCAGCAGGTGGCGCCAAATCGTTTGAAGCAGCGCTTTACTTAAGCGAATATCTTTATGGTAAGGAAATCGCTCAATCTTTGGCTGGAGGATTGGTTATTGATTGGCAATTGGAGTCCGTACCACATTTAGTAGTAGAATAGAATCAGGTGTATTTAATGCTTAGCAATTGCAACCTTCGCAATTACAATTTTCACATTTGCAGTTTTCACAGTGACCATTAGAACATCCTTCGCAAGTACAAGTACACTCCTTGGTTTTCATGATACATGGATTTATTGATTCCTAACTTTTTAAGATACGAAACTTTTGGGATTAAATCACGAATTTAAGCAGGTTTAACTAACCAAAGTCTGTAGTATTTTTTATCTTCATTGTCAAAATCCATTACAATGCCAATCAAACAATCACTAGTCACCCTCGTACTTCTTTTATTGACCTTTAACCTTCAATCTCAAGATTATTTCTTTAAAAATAAAGCACCTTTCAATCCTGATATACCATCTCCAGAGGCATTTCTTGGTTATCCTATTGGTCAGCAGCATACACGTCATGATCGCATTGTCGCTTACTTGACCAAACTTGCTGAAGTGTCTGATCGGGCAACCATTTACCAGTACGGGAAAACTCATGAACATCGTCCTTTAGTTATCCTGACGGTCACCACCTCTCAAAATCAAGGCAACCTTGATAATTTAAAAAAACAACATTTAGATTTCGTGGATGCCTCGAAGAATGCATCTAATTACGACCTACCTGTTTTTATAAACTTAGCATATAATGTGCATGGTAACGAACCGTCCAGTTCTGAGGCTGCATTACTTACAGCTTATACCATGGTCGCTTCAAACAGTCCTGAAGTCACTAATTATCTAGATAATGCCGTGATATTCATCGACCCAACCATCAATCCAGATGGTCGGGATCGTCATACACAATGGGCCAACCAATATCAGGCCAATCCATTGGTGTCCGATGGTCAGGATGCTGAGCATAATGAAGGGTGGCCACGAGGCCGAACGAACCATTATTGGTTTGACTTGAATCGTGATTGGTTGCTGGCGATTAATCCTGAGAGTCGTGGAAAACTAAAATGGATTCATGAATGGTATCCGAATGTAGTAACCGATTTTCATGAAATGGGCACTAATAGTTCCTATTTCTTTGAACCCATGAAACCAAACGCTTCGTGGGACCCAATCATGCCCAAGGAGAATTATGAAGACCTCAACGACCTATTTGCTGGTTATTTTAAGGAAGCATTGGATGATATTGGGTCTTTTTATTTCACAAAAGAGGCTTTCGATGGTACTTACCCTGGCTATGGGTCGTCATATCCAGACTTGCAAGGTGCTTTAGCATTATTGTTTGAACAGGCGAGTTCTCGAGGTCATTTGCAGGATACCGATTATGGTAAGATCTCCTTCCCTTTCACTATAAGAAACCAATATGTGTCAAGCATCGCTACAGTAAAGGCAGCTGTTGAGAACAGGTCGACTCTAAGGAAATACCAACAGAAATTCTTCAAGACCGCTATAAATGAAAAGGTAGCAACAGGTTTCTCGGCATACGAATTTGGTGACCAGTATGATATGAACCGAAACAAGGCTTTTATTGACAAGCTTTTAGTTCATAAAATAAAAGTCTATAAAAACGGAAACAAATTCGTTGTCCCATTAAAACAACCTCAGCGCAGGATGGTTCAAAACCTCTTTGAATCTTACGATAAGTATCGGGATAGCGTGTTTTACGATGCATCAGCTTGGAGTGTTTCGAACTTTTATAATATGCAGCATCGCGGGGTCAGAAGCACAAATCTCGGACTGGAAATAACAAGTACTGATGGCTTGGTAAATGTCTCGGCAATTCAAAAAGCGGAATACGCTTACATCATGGATTGGGATGATTACAATGCGCCTGCAGCCTTGTACCATATGCAAAGTAAGGGATTAAAAGCGTCTTCGGCCTTCAAGCCTTTCACGATAAATACATCAAGCGGAACTCAAAGTTTCAACTATGGAAGTATCTTGATTCCTATTAGTCTTCAGAAGAAATCACCACAAGAGGTCTTTGCTATTGTTAAAGCAGCTCAAGAGAAGTATCAAGTCCCTGTATATGGTGCCAATTCAGGATTCAGCAAAGAAGGAATCGACCTTGGAAGCAGGAATTTTCAAGCACTTAAGAAACCAAAGGCCGCATTACTGATTGGTGATGGCGTTAGTTCCTACGAAGCAGGTGAAGTCTGGCATTTGTTAGATACAAGAGTACATATGCCAATTACCAAATTGCAGGTAAATCGTTGGAGAAACTTGAATCTGGATAAATACAATACGTTAGTGATGGTGTCTGGAAGTTATAATCAATTGGATTCCATCCAAAGAGGAAAATTGAAGACGTGGGCCTCAAAAGGAAATACGCTCGTAACCATAGCTAATGCCACAAAATGGTTAGTGGACAAAAAACTAGTTAAGGAAAAATTGACCAAGAAACCTAAGGACACTTCAAAGACTAAAGATGTGAAGCGATTACAATATGTAGATGCTAGGGAAAACCTTGGAAGAGAAGAACTAGGCGGTGCCATTTTTTATGTAGATCTCGATTTAACGCATCCTTTGGCGTTTGGATACCGAAACAAGACAATCCCGGTTTACAAGAACAATGAAGTGTTCGTACAACCAAGCAAGAATGCATACTCCACTGTAGCGAAATACACTAAAGACCCACATGTAGATGGATACATTTCAAAGAAAAACCTAGAGACTTATCTCAAACCTTCCGCATCGTTAATCGTAAGTCCAATGGGAAGTGGACGCGCCGTCATGTTTGCAGATAACCCGAATTTCCGTGGATCATGGTACGGAACCAATCGCTTGTTCTTGAATGCCTTGTTCTTGGGCAATAAAATTCGAATTCCGAAAGGAAGAGACTAATCAAACTAATCGTCATGACTAAAAAGCTATCAATATTATTCAGCCTTGTTTTCGTATTACAAACGTTCTCTCAGGAAACTTATTTGGGTGAAGGGCCATTCAATCAATTGATCATAAGAGGTGTTACGCTAATAAATGGCGATGGCGCCCCACCTCGTGGTCCGATAGACATTGTTGTTGAGAATAATAAGATCACACAAATAAAAGTGGTCGGTTATCCTGGTGTTGAAATAAAAGAATCAAGTAGACCTAAGCTTAGATCAGGTGGCAGAGAGCTAGATGCCAGTGGAATGTACCTCTTACCAGGCTTTGTTGATATGCATGGTCATATAGGTGGCAATGCCCAAGGAGCAGATCCAGAATATGTTTTCAAATTATGGATGGCTCATGGCATTACTAGTGTTAAACAACCAAGTGGACGAAATGCAATTGAGCTGAAACGTCAGAGCGCAGCTAATGAAATTGTTGCACCAAGAATATTTGAATATACAGGATTTGGCTCAGGAAGTAGCAAGCCTATAAGTACTCCAGAAATGGCTCGAGCTTGGGTGCGGCAGAATGCAAAAAATGGGGCCGATGGCATTAAATTCTTTGGTGCTGAACCAGAGATCATGGAGGCTGCATTGGATGAAAATAAAAAATTAGGTTTACGATCAACGGCTCATCATGCGCAATTAAGTGTGGCTCGATGGAATGTACTACACTCCGCTAGAGCAGGAATGACATCCATGGAGCATTGGTATGGATTGCCAGAAGCTTTATTCAATGATCGTTCAGTTCAGAACTATCCGTTGGATTATAATTACCAGAACGAACAACACCGCTTTGAGGAAGCTGGCAAGCTATGGAAACAAGCGGCGGCGCCATTTTCCGATCACTGGAATAAGGTCATGAACGAATTACTTGAGTTGGATTTTACACTGGATCCTACATTCAACATTTATGAAGCGAGTCGCGACTTGCAGCGCGCACGCCGTGCTGAATGGCATGAGGACTATACCTTGCCATCACTTTGGAAATTCTATGAACCTAGCAAGATCAGCCATGGAAGTTATTGGCATTATTGGGGCACTGAACAAGAAGTGGAATGGAAGAAGAACTTCAAATTATGGATGACATTTATCAACGAATACAAGAATCGAGGCGGTCGTGTGACCGTGGGTACAGATTCAGGATTCATTTATCAACTTTATGGGTTTGCCTATCCTAGGGAAATGGAATTGTTGCGAGAGGCAGGATTTCACCCATTGGAAGTCATAAGAGCAGCAACCTTGAATGGTGCTGAAGCTTTGGGTTGGGATGATAAAATCGGTTCGGTACAGATTGGTAAATTAGCTGATTTTGTAATTGTAAAGGAGAACCCATTGGTTAACCTTAAGGTCTTGTATGGTACTGGTGCCATTAAATTGACAAAAGACAATGAAGTAGTGAGAACAGAAGGTATCAAATACACAATAAAAGATGGAATCATCTATGACGCAAAGCGTTTATTGAAAGATGTGAAAGATATGGTCGATGCCGAAAAGGCGAAGACTGGCTGGGAGTTAAAGCAACCAGGTATAAAAGATTGATCTATAAGTATTGGTCACTGTAAAGGATAACCATGGTCTTCAGGCAATCCTATTTTTTCAATTAATGTCTTCCATCTAGGGTCGCTATACATGGGCTTGAATGATGGATAGGTAAGTGCCTCTGTTAGAACAGCGTCTTTTTCTTCAAATGCCTTATTCAACCAATCGAAAGAAGCATTATAATCCCCTCGGAATGCATATAAATCTGCAACATTGGCAAAGTCAGTATCACTATATTTTTCAAGGAATTCAGCAAATAAGGCATCTGCTTCTTTCTTGTTACCCATTGCAAATTGAATGAAATTGCGACCATAAAGACTGAAGAATTCATGCTTCTCTTGTTCTATCTCATTAAGGGCTTCCTCCATATTACCCTGTGCTAGTCTGATTTTTGCCATCATATAATGGTAAATCTGCCAATTAGGATAATACATTTCAAAGGTCTTGAAGGCCTTCTCTGCTTCATCCAATCTGCCCAGTCTATATAATGCATGACCAAGATTGAAATAATTGGCATAGACCAATGGATCTACTTCAATACCCTTGTTAAGTAAATCTACCATTTTGTTGAGATCACCAAACGTCATATTTGCTGCAGTCCCGATAATAACGCCATTGTTAGGTTCCAGATCAAGGGCCTTCTTAAGGTTTTCAGCAGATTTATCGAATTCCCAATTGAGATCCTGAAGACTGGCTAAAGTCACATATGAGTGCCCAGAATATGGGTCCAGTTCAAGAGATTTTTTAATGGCTTGTAATCCTAAGGGAATCCCTTCTTTGGGCTCCCTTATACTGAAGTTATAAGAACCAGAATTATAAATCTGTGCCAATAATCGCCAAGCAGCTGCATATGTTGAATCCAATGAAATAGATTCTTTTAACATAGCTTCAGCCTTGATATAGGCATCCTTGGTCGTTTGATTATGAAGATGTCTTGCTTGAAGATAAAGATTATAGGCTTCGGTATCAATGACTTTTGATTCAACTGGTAAACCTAACAAAGAAATCTTGAGTTCCTTACTGACTTCCGATGCTATTTCATCCTGGATCTTGAAAATACTGTCCAAGTTTCGATCATAGGTTCTCGACCATTCACTTGTACCATCATTGGCATTAATCAATTGAGCAGTAATACGAATGGTATTACCAGCCTTACGAATGCTGCCATCAAGGATGTGAGATACTTTCAACTCTTTGCCAATCTCTGTGGCTGTTACATTCTTGCCTTTATATGAAAACGAAGACGTTCGACTAATGACCTTAAGCTCAGGAATCTTTCCCAATAAGTTCAAGAGCTCTTCGCTTATGCCATCTGAAAAATACTCATGATCCTTTTTTGGGCTCATATCTGCAAAAGGCATAACTGCAATTGAATTATCACCATATTCCACAACCTGTGCCGAATCTCTAGTGAATCGGTCAACAAGCAAAATAACAATGGCCAAGGTAAGTGTCGTAATTATTAATTTATTGAGTCGAGATCCGGTTTGTGTAGAAATGGAATGTTCAGGTTCTACATCCAAGGTTTTCTTTAGACCTTCAGGAGTGAATTCATAGACCCATGCAAAAATGAGCCAAACTGGAAAGCCAAGGGCCAATACTACTAATGACCATTTAAGAACGTACTCAGGAGCCCCAAAAGCGGGCAAGACGATGGAAAGTACTTGAGTAATCAACCAAGCCACTACTAGATAAGCAATGGCAGACCTAATGACATTACGCCGTTTTAATTCATTAAAATAGTCATTGAAATTCATTGAATTACAGTTGATATTTAAAAATACAAAAAAAGAATTGAGGAGGCTGCTTACATATTCCTCCTGTACTGTCCTCCTACTTCAAACAATGCGTTTGTAATTTGACCTAATGAACATTTTTTGCAGACTTCCATCAAGGCCTCAAAGATATTCTCATTATTTATCGCCTTTTGTTGAAGGTCCTTTAATAAGTCCTTTGTGTCATGTGCCTTATGCAAATTTTCCAAGGTGGCAATCTGGAATTGTTTCTCTTCTTCAGTCGCTCGAATGACTTCTGCTGGCAGGATTGTTGGCGATCCTTTAGAACTCAAGAAGGTATTTACTCCGATAATGGGATATTCGCCATTGTGCTTTAACGTTTCATAATAAAGACTTTCTTCCTGGATCTTGCTACGCTGGTACATGGTTTCCATGGCGCCAAGTACACCTCCACGTTCAGTAATTCTATCGAATTCCATCAAGACAGCTTCCTCAACAAGGTCAGTTAATTCTTCTATGATGAATGAGCCTTGCAGTGGATTCTCATTCTTTGCCAATCCTAATTCCTTATTAATGATCAACTGAATGGCCATCGCTCTCCTAACAGATTCTTCAGTTGGGGTAGTAATAGCCTCATCATATGCATTTGTATGCAAAGAATTACAATTGTCATAAATAGCATATAACGCCTGCAATGTTGTACGAATGTCGTTGAAATCGATTTCCTGGGCATGTAAGCTTCTCCCTGAAGTCTGTATATGGTACTTCAACATTTGTGCTCTTGGATTCGCTCCATATTTATGTTTCAGTGCCTTTGCCCAAATCTTCCTAGCGACGCGTCCAATAACCGCATATTCAGGATCAATTCCGTTTGAGAAGAAAAAGGAAAGGTTTGGTCCGAACTTATTGATGTCCATTCCTCGAGACAAGTAATATTCAACATAGGTGAATCCATTGGACAAGGTAAAAGCCAATTGCGATATTGGATTTGCACCTGCTTCAGCTATATGATATCCTGAAATAGATACCGAATAGAAATTCCTGACCTTATTATCTATGAAATACTCTTGTACGTCACCCATCAACCGCAAGGCAAATTCGGTAGAAAAAATACAGGTATTCTGAGCTTGGTCTTCCTTAAGTATATCTGCTTGAACTGTTCCTCGCACCTGAGCAATGGTCTTTGCCTTTATTTCATCATAAACTTTTCTTGGTAATACCTGGTCTCCTGTCACCCCTAGGAGCATTAATCCTAGGCCATTGTTTCCTTCTGGAAGGTCTCCATTGTAATGAGGACGCTCCTTGTCTTTATAGATCTTAGTTATTTTAGATTCTACCTCTTTTTCAAGTCTGTTTTCCTTTATGTATTTCTCACATTGCTGATCTATAGCGGCATTCATGAAAAATCCAAGTAGCATAGGAGCCGGACCATTTATGGTCATGCTTACAGAAGTCATCTTGTCGGCAAGATCAAATCCTGAATACAGTTTCTTGGCATCATCCAAGCAGCATATAGAAACGCCAGCATTTCCGATTTTTCCATAGATATCAGGACGATGACCTGGATCATTACCATAAAGAGTCACACTATCAAAAGCAGTAGACAATCGCTTGGCAGGTAAACCCATACTCACATAATGAAAACGTCTGTTCGTTCGTTCTGGACCACCTTCACCTGCAAACATTCGTGCAGGATCTTCACCTGTTCTTTTGAAAGGATACAATCCAGCGGCAAATGGAAACTCTCCTGGAACATTTTCCTGAAGAACCCAATAAAGAATATCTCCCCAAGCTTTGTATTTGGGCAATGCCACCTTTGGAATCTGATTATGTGATAAGGACTCTGTGTGTGTTTCTATCTTGATTTCCTTATCCCTTACCTTAAATGAGTAGATGGGATCCTTATATCGATTTACCTTTTTGTCCCAGCCAATAATGACCTCCCAATTGTGTGGGTCCAGGTTCATTTTGATTCGGTCGAATTCAGAAACTAGTAACTTGATGAAGTCTTTATTCTCCTCTATAATTGAACTAACAGACTCCTCACTTATTCCAGATTTGTCAATAACTGGGGTTTCTTCTCCAAGAACCGACTCCAATGTCTTATAAATGCCGTAAAGTTTTTGAGCTACCTCAACTTGTTCTCTGACAATTTTATCGTAGGCACGATTATTCTCAGCTATTTCAGACAAATAACGCGCACGTGCAGGTGGGATGATGAATATCTTCTCACTCATTTCATCCGAGATCTCAAAGCTGGATTTCAAGTCGGCTCCGGCTTTTTCAACAAGACTGTCCATAACTGCCTTGTAAAGTGAGTTCATACCAGGATCATTGAACTGAGAAGCTATGGTTCCATAAACTGGCAACTCCTCTTGTGGCGTATCCCAAAGATTGTTATTGCGCATATACTGTTTCTTTACATCTCGCAATGCATCGAGCGCGCCGCGTTTATCGAACTTATTAATGGCAACGAGATCCGCAAAATCGAGCATATCAATTTTCTCCAATTGCGTGGCTGCGCCAAATTCTGGAGTCATGACATAAAGAGAAACATCTGAATGCTCAATGATCTCTGTGTCCGACTGGCCAATGCCAGAAGTTTCCAAGATGATCAAATCGTATTCTGCAGCTTTCAATACCTCAATGGCCTCGCTCACGTATTTAGATAGTGCCAGGTTTGATTGCCTCGTTGCAAGACTTCGCATGTATACCCTTGGTGAATTAATCGCATTCATCCTTATCCTATCACCAAGAAGTGCTCCACCAGTTTTTCTTTTTGATGGATCCACAGATATCAACCCAACAGATTTCTCTGGAAAATCCATTAAGAACCGACGGACCAATTCATCAACCAAGGATGACTTTCCTGCTCCTCCAGTTCCAGTTATACCCAAAACAGGTGTTTTGGATGTCTTGTTCTTGACATGAATTGATTTCATGACACTATTCGCTACATCGGGAAAATTCTCAGCAGAAGATATGATTCTTGCAATAGCCTTAGGGTCTTTCTTATTGAGAATTTTATCCTCGCCATTCAACTTATCACCTATGGCGAAATCGGCTAATTTCACTAGATCATTGATCATGCCTTGAAGGCCCATTTCACGACCATCGTCGGGAGAGTAGATTCGTGTAATTCCATAATCCATTAGGTCCTTGATCTCTTCTGGTAAAATAACACCGCCACCACCACCAAAAATCTTGATATGCCCAGCTCCTTTTTCTTGAAGAAGGTCATACATATACTTGAAATACTCATTATGGCCGCCTTGATAAGAGGTCATGGCAATAGCATTTGCATCTTCTTGAATCGCCGTGTTGACAACTTCCTCCACACTTCTGTCATGCCCAAGATGAATGACTTCAACACCTGTTGACTGAATGATTCGACGCATTATATTGATAGCGGCGTCATGGCCATCGAACAATGAGGCTGCAGTTACAATCCTAACCTTGTGTTTTGGCTTATAAGGAGCGATCTGTTTCATTCGTAATTAAACTTGTTTAGAGAAGTGTAAATTTACGGATTATTCAATGAAACCGCCTACTTCTTCATAATTATATAATTCCATTTGCCTTTATTGTCGACATGTGGTTTTAAAGTATTTTTGAAGCGGAAATATATTTCGATTTTTCATGAAGGGTATTACATTATTGATTCATTGCAAGGACCAATCCGGAATCATTGCTTCAGTTACGAATTTCATAGCTGCAGAGCAGGGTAATATCGTATACATCGATCAGCATGTTGACAGGGATCAAAACATATTTTTCATGCGTTTGGAAACGGAATTCGACGACCATGATTTTGACTTGAATGTTTTTAAGGCCTCATTTGAAGAAAACTTGGTTGAACGCTTCAAATTGAATTGGCGCATGTATCCATCTCAAGATACTATTAGGATGGGCTTATTCGTTTCGAAATATGACCACTGTCTTTATGATATTCTAGGTCGGTACAATTCAGGGGAACTGAATGTTGAGATCCCGTTTATAATTAGCAACCATAAAGACTTGAAGCAAATTGCGGATAGTTTTAAAATTCCTTTTTATCATATCCCAGTTACGAAAGACACCAAAGAAGAGGCCGAAAACAAGCAATTAGATCTTTTGCAGGAACATCAAGTGGATTTTATTGTACTTGCACGTTACATGCAGATCATATCGAAAAAGGTCATCAATAAATTCCCAAATCAGATCATTAATATCCATCATTCTTTTTTACCTGCATTTGTCGGTGCAAAACCATATCATTCGGCATTTAAGCGAGGTGTGAAGATCATTGGTGCGACCAGCCATTATATTACAGAAGAATTGGATGCAGGGCCAATTATTGAACAGGATGTAGCCCGTGTAACTCATTCGCATTCGATTTCAGACTTGATTTCGAAGGGTCGTGACCTCGAAAAAATCGTTTTGTCGAATGCTATTAAACTGCACCTTGATCGAAAAGTAATGGTCTACAATAATAAAACCGTTATTTTCTCATAAGGCGAAATTCAAACCTTCTGCAGAAAAACGAAAGCCTAGATCTATAATACTATCCTTCAATTTATGTGAATTTAGATTTGCAGGGTTGGAATGATTGAAATGAATGAATACAACCTTCGCCTTTGTTTCTAGATTCTCCTTCTCAAAAAGCTTGGTAGTTTCAGTAATGAATGGATGTGGTACTTCATCCATAGGTCTAGCAATTTCTCCATTTTTAAAGAATGTGGCATCCAAAAAAGCATAATCGACTTTCTTGACTTCATCTACGATATCCCTCCCCCAAAGACTCCATTTATTGATGTCTGGAATGAATAACGCAGATTTAGTTGGCCCATCTATTTTATAGCCTACCGTTTCGGAATACTCATCGCGATGTGGTACAAGGAAAGGAGTCACTTTCAATCTCGCATTCAATTTTACAGTTGTCTCAGCCTGTAATTCCTTTAGCGCTATATTCCTTAAAGACACCAACTGGCTCCATGGACCGTTGGTTTCAAGGAAATCTTTCATTCTTGGCATAGCATAAACCGAGATTTCCTTTGCGCCAAGCACCTCCCTGCCCAGATACATGAGACCAGTATAATGCCCGATATGCGCATGTGTCAAGAATATTCCGTTTATAATAGGCTTATTATCCAGATGATTACGATTAAGGTCATCTAATTGCGAAGTAATGTCCGGTGTTGCATCGAACAACCATTTTTCGTTAGAAGTTTTATCAACCAATCCGAGAGAGGTTACTCGTTTCTTTTTTTCGATACCGTTATAAAAGGGCACACAACATTCTTTTTTACAATCCACTTGAGGATATCCCGCATCTTGAGCAATGCCAAGAATGGTTATGAATTGTCCTGATGGAATTTCGGGTTTTTCGATTCTTTGTTCGCAATCCAGAAGAAGTAAAATTGCCAATAAGAAAATTAAATTGAATGATTTTAGCTGCATAAAAATAGGATTCTAAACGAAAGATAAGAAACTCCGAGAGACTCAGTTCGATCTTTTATATAGTCCATCAAAAGCAATGGTAGGTTCTTTACCTTCTTGAAGAATCTCCCATAATTGACGGACAGTGCCGTCTTCATTATGCGTCCAAGTAATTCGATTTCGAAATGATTCTCCATCCTGGTTCTTGAGTTCGTCCGATGTCAGGATCATCTTATTACCAACCCGATTTCCTTTTAGGTGAAGCTGCTGTCCTTGATTATCGATCCATATCTGCTCCCATTGCTTGTTTTGCAAATTGTAGAAATTACTGCTAGTGCCTGTGTAGTTTCCTTTGGCACTGGTCCAATTCTCTCTTAAAATGCAATTATCCTGAATTTTATCAATAACATTATTACCTGCTGCTGATCCATCAGGATTAGTAACGACCCAAGACCCAATCCAGAAGTCGAATTCGGAATGTTTTTCGGTACAGCAATTGCATTTATCCTGCGCTATAATTGATGAAACAAACATGAAGAGCAAGAGGCAAGCAAGGTAATTCTTAGGTGTTCGCATATCTAAAAATAATAAATACACTTAACCTAATCCTAATATTAACATAACATTATTAAGCTTGAAATTCATGAACTTTATTTCAACCATTCATGTCATAACTCATTGTTAATCATCTGAATTGGAAAGTTAGTTAGAGGGAACCGATTTACATAATGTAAATCGGTTTTTGTTTTTGTTAACAACTTTATTATCAGTTCGTTCGTATATTATATATAAACGGATTGTGCTATGAATCAACGACACTGTAAAATAGGGACCATTAGGTCCAAAGACAATATAATCTACAATACCTCTAATTTAGAGAAACGCTATACTACGTTTATTGAGAATGCATATAATTTAATGCAATCTGATGCTGGACTAAGTGATTTCTTTTATCATGAAGCAAACAAGATTTTTGACCGTCTAAAGAAAGTAAAAGCAATTTAGAACCTAATTCAATTTGAGGTATTAAGTATGACCTCCATTTGCTCTTGTAATTCTTTCGCCTTTTGAGCTGCCACATGGGCAAAATCATCCTTGTTCGAGGCGTAAATTATACCTCGCGAGGAATTAACAAGAAGTCCTATATCCTTGGTCATCCCGTGATTACAAACATCTTGAAGGCTTCCTCCTTGAGCACCAACTCCTGGCACTAATAAGAAACTATTTGGGATGATCTTGCGGATTTCAGTCAAATATTCTGCTTTGGTTGCGCCTACAACATACATCAGGTTCTCTGAATTCGCATAACTTCGTGACGTTTCGATAACCCTTTTGTAAAGTTCTTCGCCTTCTGAATCCTTTGTTTGAAAATCAAGAGCCCCTTTATTTGAGGTCAAAGCAAGAAGGATGCTGTATTTATCCTTATATGCTAGAAAAGGTTCAACAGAATCCTTGCCCATATAAGGTGCAATCGTGATTGAATCGAAGTTAAGGTCTTCAAAGAATGCTTTTGCATACATTGAACTTGTATTTCCGATATCTCCCCTTTTTGCATCTGCTATGGTAAAAATCCCTGGATGATGTTCATTAAGATATTCGATGGTCTTTTTCAAGGATTGCCATCCTTTTATACCATAAGCCTCATAAAAAGCGATATTAGGTTTATATGCCACACATAAATGATGGGTTGCATCTATGATCGCTTTATTGAATGCAAAAATCGGATCTTTTTCCTTTAGTAGATGCTTGGGAATCTTATCAAGGTCGACATCCAATCCAATACAAAGAAAGGACTTCTTTTTTCTTATTTCACGTGTGAGTTGCTCTGTTGTCACTCAAAATTAGATTACATCGCTATTCGCCTTCAACTTTTCTGTATTCTCGGCAAGCATCAATTCATCGATGATCTTTTGGACATCACCATTAATGATATTTTGAAGATCATATAATGTTAAGCCTATTCTATGATCCGTAACACGTCCTTGTGGGTAGTTATAGGTTCTAATTTTGGCACTTCTATCGCCACTGCTCACCATGGACCCCCGTTTTGCTGCATCTTCTTCCTGCTTCTTTGCTAATTCAAGATCATATAGTCGTGAACGCAGTACCTTAAACGCTTTTTCTTTGTTCTTGTGCTGCGACTTTTGGTCTTGACACTGTGCTACAAGTCCTGTCGGTTCGTGAGTTAATCGTACCGCTGAGTAAGTCGTATTAACGGATTGCCCACCTGGTCCAGAAGAACAGAAATAATCAATGCGCACGTCCTTTGGGTCGATTTCAATATCGAACTCTTCAGCTTCTGGAAAAACCATTACTGTAGCTGCACTTGTATGCACTCGCCCTTGAGTTTCGGTTTGAGGCACTCTTTGCACCCGATGAACACCTGCTTCGAATTTCAAGGTACCATAGACGTCTTCTCCAGTAACTTCGAACTGTATTTCCTTGAATCCACCATTCGTACCTTCACTAAAATCTACTGTACTGACTTTCCAACCTTTGCTTTCGCAATACTTGGTGTACATCCTGAAAAGGTCTCCTGCGAAAATACTAGCCTCATCTCCTCCTGTTCCTGCACGAAGTTCCACAACTGCATTCTTGGAATCTTCTGGGTCTTTAGGGATAAGCATCACCTTGATTTCTTCTTCTAATTCAGGAATTCGTTCTTTAGCTTCATCATATTGAAGTTTTGCCATTTCGACCATTTCCGGGTCACTTCCATCAGAAATGATCTCTTCTGCTTCCTTGAGGTTATCTGTTAATTCAAGATATTCTTTACGCTTATCCATTAATAAACGTAAATCCTTATACTCCCTATTAAGTTGGACGTATCTTTTTTGATCAGAGATTATATCAGGCTGTATGATAAGGTCGCTGACCTCATCAAAGCGTTGTTTTATTATCTGCAGTTTCTCTAACATGAATCTCTTGGATTGGTGGCAAAAATACGACAAATTATCATTCTTGCCTTAGGGCTCGGCACATCATTATTAGTGTCCGCAAAATAAAAACTAGCTCCAAATCGTTTTAAATATCATGCGAAAGCTTTCATCAATCCTTGATTATTACAAATCGCTCTTTTTATGGTCCTTCCTAGTGAATGTCTTTATCGTGCTTTATAATCCGAATTTAGTATCAGCAATCATAACGAAATTATTATTGACGCTAATGGTATGGTTCATTATCGCAAACAGTAAAAGGAGGCGGATAGTTGTTTTTAGGAATGCTGGAATTTCTTCATTGACCTTGTTTTCAATGCTCTTTGTCATTGATGCCATTTTAACATCAGCATTTGTTCTTGTAATGAAAGAGTTCGTTTAATATTCGAAAACCCCGAATTCACTCTTTATGGTTAACCTCTTGGCCACTGCAGCTTCCACTTTCCCTACAATCTGTGCGTCAACATTAAAGGATTTGGAAATATCGATGATTTCTTGAGCGATTGAAGGATCCACATATAATTCCATACGATGGCCACAATTAAAAACCTGATACATCTCTTTCCAATCGGTCTTGGATTGCTCCTGTATCAATTTGAACAAAGGTGGGATTTCGAACATATTGTCTTTAATGATATGTAGGTTATCAACAAAATGAAGAATCTTTGTTTGTGCGCCTCCCGAGCAATGAATCATCCCATGTATGAGTTCAGAGTTGAATTTTGAAAGAATTTGCTTGATGATCGGTGAATAGGTGCGTGTAGGAGACAGTACAAGTTTCCCAGCATCTATCGGAGAACCATCAATATGATCTGTTAATTTGGTATTTCCAGAATAAACCAATTCATTTGGAACAGCAGCATCGAAACTCTCAGGGTATTTATCAGCAAGATATTTATGAAATACATCATGCCTTGCCGATGTCAAGCCATTGCTGCCCATTCCACCATTATAGTTTTTCTCATAGGTGGCCTGGCCAAAGGAAGAAAGTCCAACAATAACATCACCTTCTTCTATATTTGCATTGTCAATGACATCTTTCCGATTCATCCTTGCTGTTACTGTAGAATCGACGATTATCGTCCTAACAAGGTCACCGACATCTGCTGTCTCTCCTCCAGTGGAATGAATTGTAATGCCGAATTCTGACAATTCCTTGATCAATTCCTCTGTACCATTGATAATTGCAGAAATAACCTCACCAGGAATAAGATTCTTGTTCCTTCCTATAGTAGAAGAGAGCAATATATTGTCTGTTGCACCAACGCAAAGCAAATCGTCTATATTCATTATCAAAGCATCTTGAGCAATGCCTTTCCAAACAGAAATATCGCCAGTTTCCTTCCAGTACATATAAGCCAACGAACTTTTTGTTCCCGCACCATCGGCATGCATGATAAGGCAATATTTTTCATCCCTTGTTAAGTGATCTGGAACTATCTTGCAAAATGCTTTAGGAAATAATCCTTTGTCCACATTCTTAATAGCCTTGTGGACGTCCTTTTTAGAGGCTGACACACCTCTCAAACTATATCTTTTACTGATTTCCTCGGCCATTATTTTTGTTTGCCTTGCAAAAATAACAATACTAATTTGTGATAACTAAAAAAGCATTCAATAAATATTGAATGCTTTCCATTAATGGTTTCTTGCTTTTGGTTAATTGTCATCAAGCTTATTCGATTTAATAAAAGATGGTTCATCATCCTTGATTTTTCTCTTCCCATCAGGAATATAGAAATTTGCACCTAAGCCTATTTTATAGAAAGTGTCTTTGGAGTCTCCGAATTCTCTTGCATCAAGTACGTCATCACTTGACAAGAAGTTATGGTCTGCATAGAATTTAAGCCCAACATTATCCGAAACCATGATCTCGACCCCCAATCCAAGCTGAAACTTCAATTCTGTATTTTCAATTCCGTTAGCGGCATTCAATCCAGGGCCTGCATAAATATATGGCGTGAACTCTTTATCAGGAAATAACATATATTCAAGATCGAGATCCCATGACATGAATCCTTCATTATAGATATTGTCGAATACTATATTGAATTTATTGTATGTCAAATTTAAATTGAATCCATTTCCAATCGACCTTTTATAACCTATTTGAAAGTTTAAATCGAATTTAGCATCTGGTAAATCTCCATTTGCGACTGCAGAGCCAACTGCAGCAATAATAGCATTGGCTGGTCTTAATACATCTTTCTTTCTTTCAACTGCAGTATCCTGTTCAGGATTTGTGGTTTCCATTTCTTGGGCATTGACCATGAATGAACCAATGCAACCTAACAATATCAATAGCGTTTTTTTCATGTCTTAATCTTTAGTTCATGGGACATATCGTCCGATAGCAAAAATTTATTCGGTCACAAATATAGTGAATACTATAAAAAACTGTTAATTAGGCAGTTGGTACAAAAAAAATCATTCTCGACACAAATGATGTATCGAGAATGATCTATACTAATTTCTAAGAACATTTTTCTAATTGCTTTTAAGGCAACTAAATGGTCCTTTAGAGTTTCGTTAAAAAATTATGCGAAAAATATGGTTGCACAAACTAACAGTACAAAACTCAGTGCGAGCTTTTTCATAATTAAATGTATTGATTAATAGCTTTACAAATATATGAAATATTACTGCGAAGAATTTCAAGTTTTTACCAAAAAATCAAGGAGGTCACTTCTTTTTCGATAAGATGCATAATTGTAAGATAAAATACCCGTTTCTTTGAGAATTCGTACACATGAATTTCTGAAATGTATGATTTCAGCTGAAACCGTAAAAATTATAAACTCCTTACTATCAGATGTTTAAATAGTTTCCCTATTTCGTGAACAATAATTCTCGGTATTTTGTAAGAGGCCAGATTTCATCATCAACTAATAGTTCAAGTTTATCGCAGTGATATCGAATTTCATCAAAGTACGATCTAACTTTTGAACAGTAGGCTTGCGCCTTCTTCTCCGAATCGCCGATGACATTTGCTTTTTTTCTTTCCTCAATCATTTTCGTGACCTTGGAGTTTATAGATTCGATCTGACTTGAAATTTCTTGAATGAGTTCGATTTGCTCCTTGGCCACATTCTTGTATTTATCTTCATAGATCTCCTTTAAACCAGTCACATTCTTGATAAGGACATTTTGGTATTTTACTGCAGTAGGAACTATATGGTTTCGAGCAATGTCTCCTAAGACACGACTTTCAATCTGGATTCGTAAGATATATTCTTCAATTTCAATTTCATAACGGGCTTCCTGTTCCACTCTGTTCATGACATTGAGTTCCTCGAACAATGCAATAGCTTTCTTTGTAGTCTTTGCTTTTAGAGCTTCAGGTGTTGTCTTGTTATTGCTTAACCCACGTTTTTTAGCCTCTTTTTCCCAAGCTTGGGAATAACCGTTACCTTCAAACAAGATATTCTTCGATTTCTTGATGTATTCTCTTAAGATATTAAAGACCGCATCATCTTTTTTCATGTCCTTTTTATCAATGAGGAGATCTACTTCCTTCTTGAATTCAATCAATTGATTTGCTACAATGGAATTAAGTACCGTCATGGCCTTAGCACAATTTGCATTTGAGCCTACTGCCCTAAATTCAAACTTATTGCCCGTAAAAGCAAATGGAGATGTGCGGTTTCTATCCGTGTTATCCAATAATATTTCAGGAATTTTCCCCACAACATTAAGTTTTAGGTCTGTTTTTTCCTTTGGTGATAGCTTGCCTTGCGTTACATTTTCCAATTCATTCAAAACGCTGGTCAATTGCTCTCCAATAAAAACAGATAAAATTGCCGGTGGTGCTTCATTGGCACCCAATCTATGATCATTGCCTGCTGTTGCTATTGAGGCCCTTAGTAGATCCTCATATTCGTTAACAGCTTTAATGGTGTTTATGAAAAACGCTAAGAATTGAAGATTGCTCATAGGTGTCTTACCTGGGCTAAGAAGATTAACTCCAGTATCTGTACTTAAGCTCCAGTTATTGTGTTTTCCAGATCCATTGATCCCTTCGAAAGGTTTCTCATGAAACAAAACCTTGAAATTATGTCGCTGCGCTATTTTCTCCATGATGTCCATTAACAACGAATTATGATCCACAGCGAGGTTAGCCTCCTCATATATTGGAGCCAGTTCAAACTGATTTGGTGCCACCTCGTTATGCCTTGTTTTAACAGGAATACCAAGAAGCATACATTCCGTTTCTAGATCCCGCATGAATGCCATTGCCCGATTAGGAATCGTTCCAAAATAATGATCGTCCAATTGTTGTCCTTTAGCTGGCGAATGACCTAAAAGAGTTCTTCCGGTCATTATTATATCTGGTCTTGAAGATGCTAAAGCACTATCAATCAAGAAATACTCTTGCTCCCAACCTAAAGAGGCATTTACCTTCTTTACATTCTTGTCAAAATACCGAGCAACAGCAACAGCTGCACTATCAACTGCTTGCAATGCTTTAAGCAATGGAGTTTTATAATCCAATGCCTCTCCTGTATAAGAAACAAATATGGTTGGTATACAAAGCGTCGTGCCATAAATGAATGCAGGCGAGGTTGGATCCCAGGCTGTATAGCCACGCGCTTCGAACGTATTCCTTATTCCGCCATGCGGAAAACTCGATGCGTCTGGTTCCTGCTGAACCAATTGTCCACCTCCGAATTTTTCGATTGCTGATCCATTACCAATTGTTTCGAAGAAAGCATCATGCTTTTCAGCAGTGGCTCCTGTCAAAGGTTGAAACCAATGGGTATAGTGAGTCACTCCTTTATTAATTGCCCAATCCTTCATCGCCGATGCTATTTGATCGGCAATACTTCTTTTTATCTTGGTGCCTTTTTCAATGGCATCATTTACGCTTTCATAGGCATCCTTGGTCAGGGATTGCCTCATTGCTGAATCGTTAAACACATTTAGCCCAAATAATGATGAACGTTTCTCGGTCTCAACCACTTTTATAGGCTTTCTATCCAAACTTGCTTTTAATGCATGAAATCGTAATGTTGACATATTCGAAAAATTTTGGGTCAAAAATACAATATAATTAAATTTTAGGGGTGCTCCCCTATGAAAAATAGGGTTATTAACAATTATTAATAACATTTTATCTAAAAGACCCCATTTTTTTTGCTCCAATTATTTTTATTGCCAATATTTGCATCTTTAATTATTAAACTATTGAAGCATGAGCAAATCGAAACTTGAGTACATATGGTTAGATGGTTATAAACCAACTCAAAACATGAGAAGTAAGACTAAAGTTGAAGAAGACTTTAGTGGAAAATTAGAGGATTGTCCAATATGGTCATTTGATGGAAGTTCAACTAAGCAAGCGACTGGAGATTCTTCAGATTGTTTATTGAAGCCTGTTGCAATTTATCCAGATCCAGCAAGAAAGAATGGATACCTGGTAATGACAGAGGTCTTAAATGCTGATGGCTCTCCTCATGTGTCTAATGGCAGAGCTACAATTGATGATGATGATAATGATTTCTGGTTCGGTTTCGAGCAAGAATATTTTATTATGGATACTACAACTGGACTTCCACTTGGGTTCCCTGTTGGTGGTTACCCGGCTCCTCAAGGCATGTACTATTGCTCAGTTGGTGGCAAGAACACTCATGGAAGGGATTTGGTCGAAGAGCATGCGGACCTTTGTATTGCTGCAGGACTGAATTTTGAAGGTATTAACCAAGAAGTCGCTTCTGGTCAGTGGGAATTCCAATTATTCGCTAAAGGAGCGAAGAAAGCTGGAGACGAAATCTGGATCGCAAGGTATCTTCTTGATAGATTGACAGAGCAATATGGTTACTATATAGAGTACCATCCAAAACCATTAGGGAAAGACATGGACTGGAATGGTTCAGGAATGCACGCTAACTTCTCGAATACGACTTTAAGAACTTGTGGAAGTCAGGAGATTTATGAAAAAATATGTGAAGCATTCAGACCGGTAGTTGATGAGCATATAGCTGTTTACGGCGAATTTAATGACCAGCGATTAACTGGATTACATGAAACAGCCGCCATTACGGACTTTAGCTATGGCGTATCTGATAGAGGAGCTTCAATAAGGATTCCAATTATTACCGTAGAAAATGGTTGGAAAGGTTGGTTGGAAGATCGTCGTCCGGCATCTAACGCTGACCCATATAAGATTGCAGGTAGAATCATTAAGACTGTGAAAAGTGCAGATATTGCTGTACCAGCTTAATTAGTCAACAAGCAAAGAGAATTAATGCCTTCATTTATTAATGAAGGCATTTTTTTATCCTGTGAAAAAGGCCAAGAAGACGAAAGTTCCATAACCAAGAACCAATAGGAAGCCTTTAATCTTATTGATCTCATGTCGCTTAGGAATCAATGCCAATGGCAATATTATTCCTGCAAATATCAACATCCAAAAAATATCACGTGACAATATCATTGGTTCGTTAATAGGAATGGTTTTTATTATGGAGGTTAAACCAAGGACCGATCCGATATTAAAAATGTTCGATCCTATTAAATTTCCCAAGGAAATAGCTTTCTCTTGCTTTGCTGCTGCAATTACTGAAGCTGCTAACTCTGGTACACTCGTTCCAATGGCAATCATGGTAACTCCAATTACTGCCTCACTAACACCGAGTTGTGTAGCTATTTCAGTTGCCCCTCGCACCAACCATTCAGATCCAAAATACAAAGCTGCCGCTCCAATCGATAACCATAAAGCCATTTTGAAATTGGACACTTGTGCTAAATTTATATCAACATCTTCAGAGTCTGCCGATGATTTCTGTCCTCTTATTAAAGCAAATAGAAATATCAACAAACCTGAAAAAAGAATGATTCCTTCCCAATACACCAACTTATTATCATTATAAAGAAAATAAAACAGGACCATGGAAAAAACCATCATGACCGGCCAATTCATTTTATAAAAAGACCTATCGACCGAAATGGAGCCCACCATAGCAGTTATTCCTAAAACAAGACCAATATTCGCAATATTTGATCCCACCACGTTATTAATTGCTATGGCTGGAGACCCATTGAAGGCGGCTTGTAAGCTGACCAATAACTCAGGTGCTGATGTGGCAAAAGACACGACTGTCATGCCTATCACGAACTTTGAAATATTCAGCTTGAAGGAAAGTGCCACCGAAGAGCGCACAAGGTACTCACCCCCTACTACTAACAGTACAAATCCGAGAATCAAGTATACAACACTCATGCAGACTAATTTCTTGCGAAGATAACATAAGAATTAAGATTGAAACATGACGATTGTTACCTGAACAATAATATTTCGATGGTTTAACTATTAATTGGATTCAACTCATACTAAAAACACAAAATTTCGTTAAATAACTATATATGTAGTTGTATAACTATAATTTTAGTTATAAGTTTGAGCAACATATCAAATCGCATCATATGGAAAAACTAACCAATAAGGAGGAAGAGGTCATGCAGATTCTTTGGAAACTTGAAAAGGCATTTGTAAAGGATGTTCTTGGCGAAATCAAGAATGACCAACCACATTACAATACCTTATCTACAATTATAAGGAATTTAGAAGACAAGGGTTATGTTGACTACACTGCTTTTGGGAAAACCCATCAATATTTCCCTATTATCACCAAGGAAGCTTATAGAAAACGATTTTTCAATACAGCAATTGATAATTACTTCAATAGTAGCTATAAGAATGTAGTTTCATTTTTTGCGAAGGAAGAAAAAATCAGTGTTGCGGATCTCAAGGAAATTATAAAACTAATCGAAAATAAATCGTGATCATGGAAGCATTCTTTATTTACTTAATGAAATCTGCGGGAATCTTGATCATATTTTTTCTCGCTTACAAGTTATTTTTACAAAAGGAGACGTTTTTTAATTTAAATCGTCATTTTCTACTTGGTGGAATCCTAGCATCGTTAGTATTGCCTTTGGTAGTGTTTACCTCTTACATATATGTAGAGCCCACTGTATCATTTGATAATAGCTTATTAATGAATGTTCCTCTTGAATTAGTGGAAAAAGAGTCGGTTGAACAATCCGCCCCTTTTGATTGGTTGACACTATTAATAAAGATCTACTTAATCGGCGTTGTGGCATTCATGCTGCATTTTATCATACAACTATTGTCCTTATATCGATTGATAAGGTCTGGGAAATTAACAAAAAGCAAAGGCTTCAATATGATCGAAGTCTCCGAAAATATCTCGCCATTTTCTTTCTTCAACTATATAATTTATAACTCAAATAGTTATTCGGTTAAAGACCTTAAGATCATTCTAAATCATGAAAAAGCCCATGGCAGACAACTCCATTCATTGGATATCTTGATCACCCAATTATTTGCAACATTGCTTTGGGTCAATCCTATCGTATGGTTATATAAAAAGGATATTCAACAGAACCTTGAATTCTTGGCTGACAAGTCCGCTGTGTCAAAATTGCCATCAAAAAAGAATTATCAGCATACGCTCTTAAAAGTGAGTGTTGCCCCATATTGTACATCAATCACAAACAATTTTTATAATTCATTAATCAAAAAACGAATAGTTATGTTAAATCAATCGACAAGTAAAACCAGAAACTTATGGAAATACACTTTGATCCTTCCGGCTCTTGCCTTGTTTCTTATGAGTTTCAATACAGAGACAGTTGAAATAGTGAAGGAATCGGAGCCTGTTATTCCAGCCTCATATGAATTCTTTTATTCAGCTCAATCAAGTAATTCTGCACTTCCAATTTTTGAGAATAGCATGCCAACACTTGGAAACACTGAAGGAATAGTCCAAAGAAATTTTGGACCCGCATCATTCGTTGAAATAATTGTCAAAATCACTAAGGATACCACAAAAGAAGAGTTAGATAAGATTCGTCTAGATATGAAAGAGAAAGGGGTAGAAATCAAGTTTAGTGACATTGATTACAACTCTGATGGAGAAATTACGAGCATTAGGATAAAATACAATGATAAGGATTCTGAAAATTCAGGAGTCTATCATGTAAAAGGAGACGATGATGACCCTATCGAAACCATTTTGATCCAGACAAAGGAAAACGGTGGCTTTAGTATCGGAAACGCAAATAGGGATAAGATTCATGTTATTCGAATGAAAGAACATGAAGAGCGCATGCACGAAAGAGAGCATAAGATGAAGGAGCGTAATGAAAGAATTAAGCATGAGCATGAGGTTCGTCTAGAAGAACATAAGGAGAGAATGGAAGAGCATAAAGCACAAATGGAAGATCGCAAGGCAAGGATGAAGGAAGAACATGAAGTTCGAATTATCGAGCTAAAAGAGCGTCATGAAAAAATGAAAGGAGAGCATGAAGAGCGTATTAATGAACATAAGCAATTAAGGGAAGAGCATAGAGCAAAAATGATGGAAGAACGTGAAGAGCGAAGAATGAAACGAAAAGACAAGGACTCCAATCGTTTTGTCTATGTAGTTAGGAACACAGGTAAAAGTAATGGCAAACCTTTGTACGTAGTCGACGGCGATATAGTTAAAGAAGAAATAATAGTAACATTAGACAAGGATAAAATAGAATCCATGAATGTCTTAAAAGGCGATTCAGCAATCGAAGTTTATGGTGATGAAGGTAAGGATGGCGTTATCAAGATAGTTACAAAAGGCTCTGGCGAAAATCATTTTACTGAGCATAACCTAACTGCTTTAACAGTTAAAATAAATAAAGCATCGACCAAGGAAATATTCAATAAATACGTCAAAGTACTGGCCAAGGACAACATCGATCTTAAATTCTCAAAAATAAGACGAGATAAAAACGGCAATATAACTCGTATAAAGATAGATCTCGATGACAACAAAGGAAATAAAACGAGTTCTACTTATAATACTGCTCCAGAAGCTATTCCAGAGATAATAATAGGTAAGAAAAATTCTAAATTGACCATTACTAGGGGATATTGATCTGGAATGCTTTTTGAATATCAAAAATCAAATATTAATATTTAAATCAAACACAATGAAAACTTCAGGTAAATTACAATTTGTATCAATCATCGCAGTGATCGCTGTCTTGGGTCTTACATTTAGTAGCTTCTCTGCAAAAGACAATTACAATCCAATGTCCAGCACTATTGTAAATAATGAAATCGATGTCAATATCACCGTCGATAGCAAGACAACGCAGGATGAATTCGAGGATATCATGGACATGCTGAAGGAGCATGACATAAAGGCCTCATTCACGAACATAAAACGGAATGATGACGGAGAGATCATATCAATAAAAATTGAGCTTGAAGACCTTAATACAGGGTCAAAGACACTAAGCAGTAGCCAGAGTAATCTCCCTATAGATGAGATATCGTTCGGCAGAAGAGATGGGTCACTTTATATAACCCAAGGTGAAAGTCATATGGGTAGTTTTGCCTTCTTTGGCAATCATATGCCAAAGCATTCGTTTAACATGGACTCTATTTTCGGACATCGTTTCCACATGCTGGATAGTCTTCATGGTAATAAGTTCTCGTTTAATTTTGATAATGAGGATGGAAATATATTATTGTTCAATGGTAGATCGTTCAATATGGACAACATGATGGAAGATATGCAGGACATGCTAAAGATCGAAGAAGATGAAAATGGTGACAAGCGCATAATCATTAAAAAGGGAAAAGGCAAAGGAATGAATTTCTTCTTTAACGATGATGATTCTATGTCATGGCACTCGGATGACAGTGGTCATAAAACACAGAAATTCAAATTCTATGATGACCCTAATACAGAAAAACTTATCATTATTGATGGCAAGGAATCAACATTCAAAAAACTTGATGCCCTAGCTAAAGATGACAAATTGGATACTGTAGATGTACTTAAAGGTAAAACAGCGGTCAGTATTTATGGCGAGAAAGCAAAAGATGGTGCCATAATTGCAATTACGCTTCAGAAACAATAAATGAGATACCACAAAAACTATAGAAAAGACATTCCAAATGGAATGTCTTTTTTTCAGGATTATTTTCCTCTAAAAAGATAAAAACAGCCAAAAACAGTCAAAAAATGATGAAAATGACCTTGGTTTTTCAAAATGAAACTAAAATAGCCCTATGATTGTTATAATTATAAAGACATTATATGTATTATGATTACAATTATTAATATCATCCTAGACTTAATTTATAACTTAGTAACCATTTACATATTTATAGTTATATATGTAAAGGCAAATTCATAGATTTTAATAAAAATATTTGGTGGAAAGATTTCCAAAAATCTATATTGGCTGAACAATTGCGCAAATGGCTATTAAATATTCAAGATCAATTAATCGTAAATCACTAAAAAAACTATGATAACTTTAGCAAAACTACTTATCGATATTATATTTGCATAATCAGCCAATTAATCATCGGGATAAAACTTATTTCTAGAGTAAGTTTTATTTTTTTATCACTCTATGCAAAAATCGATATTCAAATTCTTAGCTAAACTGAACAAACTTATTCTTCCAAGTTACACCAAGAAACAATTGGACCTTACCAAGGCATCAAAATTACAGCTGGCCATATTCGGATGGCGCATTTATGTTACTAAGCGAGCGTTAGATTAATACTTGAATAACGCAGCATAAGGAAATTCTTGGATCTTCTCCTTTCCATTCAAGAAAACAAGTTCGATCAAGAAATTACATTGAACGATTTCACCCCCAAGTTTCTCGACAAGATTACAGACTGCCCTTGCAGTTCCTCCTGTAGCAAGAACATCATCATGAATAACAACTCTATCCCCTTTCTGGATGGCATCTTCATGAATCTCCAGGATACCATTACCATATTCCAGTTCATAGGATTCAGCAACTGTTTTATATGGTAACTTACCGGATTTCCTTACTGGGATAAAACCGGCATCGAATTTATTGGCAAGTAGGGTCGCAAAGAAAAACCCTCGTGATTCGATGCCTATGACCTTATCAATTCTTTCGTCCCCAATAAGATCATACAATGCATTGGTACAATCGTGCATAGCCTTAGGATTCGCTAATAATGGAGAAATGTCCTTGAAGAGCACACCTGGCTTCGGAAAATCATGGATGTCCCTTATAAAACTCTCGAATTCTTTCACAAGTGGAAGATAATAAAAATGACTTTTAAAATTTAATGCGTTGCACTTAAGATTCTATTAATGAGCTTCAGGAATCAAAGGTCCTGCTAATTCATTAATAAATATTAACCTTCCAGGAAGTGTAGGCATCCAACTTGATGGAATCCAACGAGATGGACCATATTGCAAAGTCACACAAAGACTCATGCCTTGCCAGCATGCACCTCTGTTAGGGTATATTCCATCAGCACCTCCTATGCAGTAATCGCTATTAAGAAAAAGACCTGGTCCTACAGTATTTGCCCAACAAGGGATAAGTGTAAATCTACTAGCAAAACTATGAAGCGAGTTCTGCTCAATGGTAAGCGGATGCAATGCTTGTCCGATGCGATATGATTCGGATTTCCAATCGGAGTCATTACTGAATTCATCTCCGATTTGCGGTTCCCAAAATGCTATGTGACATGCTCTACCTATGCCATAGACCGTTACCAATGAACCTCCTGACTCTTTTATATTTTTGATCTTTTCAGCGTACGTAGGTAGATTGTCCTTTGTTGCAAAATTACGCTTGGCCTTTGGAACCGTAAGAATTCCAAGTGGTTCAAATAACGCTTGGTTCATGGCTTTTTCAAATCCTCCATCCTGATCACCAGGCATTGTATTTCCATCCTTATCAGACCATTCGTCCATGTTAAAAGTAGTAACGTGGTCCGCAGATATATTTGCATCTTTAAGAATGTTGACCACGTATTTGTACATACCCATTGGCCCAACTGGCAGAATAATGGCCAATGGCCTTGATTCTTGCTTCGCCTCAATGATTACTTTAGCAATTTCTTCACCCATGCGTCGTTCCATGGATTCGAGATCATTGACGGGCTCCGGGGAAAAATCAGGGTGCCAGAAAGAAGCCCTAGCAGTTAGCTTTTCTATTCCAAGGTCACAACAAGCATCAATCTTTTCAAAGTCCCAGCCCGTTGGGTAAAAGCCTTCAAGTAAAGACCCTTTTACTGTATTCATGAAATTTAGCATAGCTATATGGATTATTATTAGTGCTAACCTAAGTTACTAATATTTTTATGACTAGACCGCGTACCTCAGTAGAATTGTAAACTCTTTTTGACAGATCTTCAACTTGAAAATAAACAGGATTGGCTAACGCCCTTCCTGACAAACCTGTCTGCAGGCAGGCAGGGCTCCTCCCGAAACCTCGGGATGAAAATAACCCAAACAAAAAAACGCTCAAGCAGGATTGCATCTCCTTTAGCGCTCCGCGCTGAAAATAAACAGGATTGGCTCACGCCCTTCCTGACAAAGCTCCGCTTTGGAAATAGCCCAAACAGAAAAACGCTCAAGCAGGATTGCATATCCTTTAGCGCTCCGCGCTGAAAATAAACAGGATTGGCTAACGCCCTTCCTGACAAAGCTCCGCTTTGAAAACCAAAAATCCGCCTTAATAAATTCAAGCGAGCTTGATTTACCTAGCGGATTTTTGGTTTATTCGTGACCTCGGCAGGATTCAAACCTGCAACCTCTTGAGCCGTAATCAAGTGCACTATTCAGTTATGCTACGAGGCCTTTTGCGGGATGCAAATATATGACTTTTCCAAAAAACAGGCGGTAGCTTTAATTAAGAATTTACAGCTTCGTTTTGTTATTCAACAAAAAGTATTTGGATTCTTGGATTTAACTCAGAAACAATTATATATTCGCACTTAATTCTTTTTTATGGAATTTATCCTTCAGCCTTGGCCATGGTATATTACAGGCCCCCTAATAGCCATTGTAATGTTCATTATGATTTACCTTGGTAAGACATTTGGCATGTCTTCCAATCTAGCAACAATTTGCACAATTGCAGGTGCTGGCAAGAAATCAGATTTCTTCCGTACCAAATGGCGGGAAAGAACATGGAATCTCGTTATGGCTGTTGGAGCATTAATTGGTGGATTCATATCGCAGTTCTATCTTTCTGAACCAACTAATATTGATCTCAATCCTCAAACAGTCCTAAAATTGAAGAGTTTGGGATTCAATGATGCTGGTCAGAGTATACTTCCTGGAGAACTTTATTCCTGGGCCAATTTACTATCTATTAAAGGAATATCGATTCTGGTAATAGCAGGCTTTCTAGTTGGTTTTGGCACCAGATATGCTGGCGGATGCACTTCTGGTCATGCAATCACCGGCCTAAGTTCATTACAGAAGCCATCACTATTCGCGGTTATTGGATTCTTTATTGGCGGACTGATAATGATTCACTTAATATTTCCATTGATTTTCTAAAACAGACCTCCATGAAATATTTGAAATTCTTATTTGTAGGTATTGTATTCGGAATCATATTAATGAAATCTGAAGCGGTTTCATGGTATCGAATCTATGAGATGTTTCGTTTCGAATCATTCCATATGTACGGCATAATTGGTTCAGCAATAATAACTGGTATTCTTCTTCTTGAAATATCAAGGAAAATGGGAGTCAAGAATATTGAAGGATTTAAGATCAATGTGATCAAGAAGCGTAAAGGCTATATAAATTATATCGCTGGAGGTACGATTTTTGGACTGGGGTGGGCTTTAGCAGGCGCTTGTCCAGGTCCTATTTTCATTTTGATCGGCGCTGGCGCTACCTCTATGATCATCGTTTTAATATCTGCTGTTTTAGGCACCTTCGTTTATGGATTATTAAGAAATAAACTACCACATTAATATCTTATTCAATTGACATTTATCCAATAGGTTATTGATATTAACCCAATCCTTTCATTTTGTATCTTTGCACAATGAATTAAGAATGGCTTTTACAATGAAAATTGAACAAATCTATACAGGATGTCTTGCCCAAGGAGCCTATTATATTGAGTCTGAGGGAGAAGCAGCCATCATAG
Source organism: Flavobacteriaceae bacterium (assembly GCA_013001365.1). Lineage (GTDB taxonomy): Bacteria > Bacteroidota > Bacteroidia > Flavobacteriales > Flavobacteriaceae > JABABD01. The sequence goes on along the minus strand of JABDMQ010000344.1, from coordinate 23,574 downwards.
ACCCATTAAGGGAAATCCAACCCTATATCGACAAGGCAAAAACAAACAATGTCAAGATAAAGTATGTCTTTGAAACACACTTTCATGCTGATTTTGTCTCTGGTCACATCGATCTTGCGAAGAAAACTGGGGCAACGATAGTTTTTGGTCCAATGGCAGAAACCAATTACGATATCCATAGTGCCAAAGACAACGAAGAATTCCAAATTGGGAAAACAACCATTAAGGTCTTGCATACACCAGGCCATACACCTGAGTCAAGTTGTTACTTGCTTATAGATGAGAATGGAAACCATCACGCACTGTTTTCTGGAGATACTCTCTTTCTTGGAGACGTCGGACGTCCAGACCTGGCCATAAAATCTGATGTTACCAAAGAAGACCTTGCAGGTATGCTTTATGACTCATTACGATCTAAGGTCATGACCTTGGCAGACTACGTTATTGTATATCCAGCACATGGCGCAGGATCGGCATGTGGCAAGAACTTAAGTAAGGAAACTGTTGGCACCATAGGTAATCAAAAGAGAACCAATTATGCGCTTAGGGCAGATATGACCAAAGATGAATTCGTTGAAGAAGTATTATCAGGAATGCCTCCACCGCCTCAATACTTTGCAAAAAATGCCATGCTAAATAAATTTGGCTACGAAAATTTCGAAACCGTCCTAAAGACCGGCAATGTTGCATTGGACCCTGAGGAATTTGAAGCTCTTGCGAATCATGAAGGTGGACTCGTTTTGGATGTGCGAAATGAAAAGGATTTTGTTGCTGGACATATTCCTAATTCTATTTTCATTGGTCTGAATGGCACTTTTGCACCTTGGGTCGGAGCTCTGGTCACTGATCTTAAACAGCCAATATTATTGGTGGTACCAAAGGGAAGATCTAAAGAGGCAATTACAAGGCTTTCGAGAGTTGGTTATGACAATACACTTGGATATCTTGAAGGAGGAATTGAAGGATGGAAAAAAGCAGGTAAAGAAATCGAAACCATAGAATCAATCTCTGCAGAAGAATTTGCAACCAGAATGCAGGAAAATGAGTTAAATGTACTGGACGTGAGACGAGAAGGGGAATTTCAATCTATGCATTTGGAAGGAGCACAACATTTTGCTTTGGATTTCATAAATGATAACATGTCCCAGATCGAAAAGGACAAACCATATCATATTCATTGTGCTGGTGGTTATCGTTCGGTCATTGCGGCCTCTATCATGAAGGCTAGAGGGTTCATTGGCCTTGTGGATGTAGCCGGTGGTTTCGGAGCCATTAAAAAGACAGATCTGGCAACAACTGATTTTGTTTGCCCTTCAACATTATAACAACTAACAACTCAGGATCATGAAAAAAAACATGAGTAATACCGACAAACTAATCCGCGTAGTCATAGCAGCTATTCTCGGCGTTCTTTATTTCTTGGATTATATCGGTGGAACATTGGCCTATGTATTGATGGGAGTAGCCATCATACTTCTTTTAACTAGCCTAGTGAATTTTTGTCCGCTATATAGATTGTTCGGCATTAGTACTTGTAAGGTAGGATCTAAATAATCTCGGCACTTAAACCTGCTTCAAGCAGCATACTGCAACGTGGTTTAAGATCATCATAATCACCTGATTTTACGGTACATTTCCCTTTATAATGTACTATGATTGCACACTGTTCAGCCTGCTCTGGAACATGATCACAGGCATTTATCAAAGTGTCAATTACGTGATCGAACGTATTGACGTCATCATTATAGAGTACGATTTCATTCTGTTTTAGGACCTCTTCATCCAACAGGACTTCTTCTTGAATTTTAGTCTTAGAGCTCATTTAGAATGCTTTATACCACTAATTTATAAATTTTAGAGACACCCAATTATTTCGTTCCAGTTTTTTTACCATTTTTAACATATGTTTAGAGCAGGCATTTTCAATCATTTTTATATCGTTATCGTAAAACCCACTCAGAACTAGGATTCCGTTTTTTCCTAAATGTCCTGAATACTTTGGAATATCATTCATTAAAACATTACGATTGATATTTGCCAAAATGACATCATAGGTTTGATCCTCCAATAGCGATGCATCTCCTTCTTTTACTGTTATGTTCTTGCAATTATTTCGCTTAGCATTCTCAATACAATTAAGGTAGCTCCAATTATCAATGTCGATGGCATCGATACTTCTAGCTCCGCTCATTTCAGCCAGTATGGCCAGGATTCCAGTTCCGCAACCCATATCCAGGACATCTTTTCCCTTCAAATCAATGTCAAGGACTTGCTTAATCATCATGTGGGTCGTTTCATGATGCCCTGTACCAAAACTCATTTTTGGCTCAATGATGATATCGTATTCAGTCTTGGGCTCATCATGAAAAGGAGCTCTTACTGTACAAACGTCATCTACAACAATAGTATTGAAACCACTCTCCCATTGCTCATTCCAATTAGTTTGAGCAATATTTTCAATCTCATAGGTTATCTGGAACTCCTTTGAATCAAGTATCTGAATATCTTTCAAAATTGCATCTTGCCACTGCTCTTTCTGGATAAATGCAGAAAGACCATCTTCCGTTTCAATAAAACTCTCAAATCCAGCAAGACCCAATTCTGCAATCAATATTTCAACACCAGGTACCAATGGATTGACCTTGAAATGATAAGCAATATAGTCTGACATTAAAATGCGTTGACAATAGCAAAGAAATCTTCGGCTTTAAGTGATGCTCCGCCAATCAGTCCTCCGTCAACATCAGGTTTGGAGAATATTTCTACCGCATTATTTGGTTTCACACTACCTCCATAAAGAATTGAAACAGCATCAGCAATATCTTTTCCGAATTTATTGTCAAGCGTGTTTCTTATGAAAGCATGCATGTCCTGTGCCTGTTCTGGACTTGCAGTTTCTCCTGTACCAATTGCCCAAACTGGTTCGTATGCCAAGACTATGTTCTTGAAGTCATCACCGTCTAAATGAAACAAGGCATTCTTGATCTGGCTCTCAACCACATTTTCTTCATTGCCAGCTTTTCTATCAGCAAGTTCCTCACCAAAACAAAAGATGACACGCATACCATTTTTTAGTGCAGCATCTACTTTTTTAGCCAACATTTCATCGGTCTCATTAAAGTAGGCTCTTCGCTCGCTGTGCCCTAAAATAACTGTTTCAATTCCAACACTTTTTAGCATTGATGCACTTACTTCACCTGTATAGGCACCACTTTCTGAAAAATGCATATTCTGGGCAATTACCTCGATATGTTCTTGCCTAAAGGCTTCAAAAGCATGCCAAAGGTTGGTGAAAGTTGGCGCTATCATTACCTCAGCATCAGAGGTCAGTTTTTGCTTTTTTAGATCATCTATCAATAATTGGGTTTGAGGGAGATCATTGTTCATCTTCCAGTTACCTGCTACAATTTGTTTTCTCATGTTGTTGTTGCCTCTATTTACCAGAGGTCTTTTGTTTAATTGATCAATACTTCTTTAAGATTTTTATCGTCTGCTTTCTTGGCCTTGAAAAGTTCTATGTTACCCTGAGCATCTATTACCAAATATCTGGGAATCCAATTAGAATTCATGAAATCCCCGAAAACCCCTTTCTGTCCATCAGGAATGAAATAATGGTCACCTTTCAGGTCATATCGGGTTAAACTTCTTTGCCAAGCAGCTGGATTTCTATCTACCGACAAGAAAACGAAATCCGTATTCGGGAATTCCTCCTGCAGTGCCTTCAATTTAGGAAAACCTACAATACAGTCCTTGCACCATGAAGCCCAAACATCTATAACGATCTTCTTCCCCTCATGCTTTCTTAGTATATCCCTGAACTGAATTTCACTACCATCCAATTGAAGCATTGTATCATTCAATACTTCCTCTGGGAAACTAGTGGGTGTCTCAAAAGAGCATCCATAAAGGAATGAAAACAGGAATAGCAAGATACCAGCCTTTTTCAGATTCATTGCAATTTAACTTTAGGGTCCAGCCATCCATAGATGACATCTACAAAAATATTGATTATTATAAAGAGTAGTGCAATGATCAATACGGAACCCATTATTACCGGAAGGTCTAATGAATTCAAAGCGTTAACGATCTCTTTTCCAAGTCCATTCCACCCAAAGATATACTCTACGAAAACCGCTCCCGCCAACATCGATGCAAACCATCCAGAAATTGCCGTAATAACAGGATTCAAGGCATTCTTGACTGAATGATTCCTTATCACCTTGAACTCACTAAGGCCTTTTGCTCGTGCCGTTCGAATATAGTCTTGATTAAAAATCTCTAGAAGAGAATTACGCATCAATTGAATGACAACTGCCAAAGGTCGGATTCCTAAGACAATGGCTGGTAAGATCAGGTTTTTCCATTTAATGCTCATGGCTTCACCAAAATCGTCGAGTTCATAAAGACTTCCTGTCATTTCAAGATTGGTGTACTTATGCAATACATAACCAAAGAACCATGCAAACAAGATGGCACTGAAAAAAGACGGAACACTCATTCCTAATGTACTGAATACTTGAATCGCCTTGTCCAACCAACGATCCTTGAACAACGCAGAAACAATCCCTAGAAATACACCAAGAATCATAGCAATAATTATTGCTGTAATGGCAAGCACAAATGTATTAGGCAGTGTCTCTCCAATGACATCAGAAACTCGTTTGCCTGGTCTTGCAAACGATTCCCGTAAATATGGCAGTTTCAATACCACATAATTATTACCCAATGAGAACAACTTTGAAGCTTGATATTTTCCTTCTTCCAAATATGTATAGTCAATTGGATCCTTACTCTGAAATGACAATGGTGAAAGGTCATTGAGATAATATAGATATTGTTTTCCTATAGGTTGGTCAAAACCAAATTTCTTGGATACAACGTCAAGTTGCTCTTGTGTTTGGTTCTGCCCCAACATCATTTTTGCGGGGTCGCCAGGCAAAACATTAAACAGGAAGAATATTACAGTAACTACGCCAAATAGCGTCAACAAGGCATAAAATGCTTTATTTAATATATAACTAATCAAATTCTAGGTCATCAATATCATTCCAATGCAATTTCTGGATGATAGTCCCTTTATTGAGTCTCAGGATTCCTGGGTTGGACCTTACTATGGTCTTGAGTGCGGTTTCATCGCAGAAATAGAAATCAAAATCAAGGCCGTATGCCTCAGCAATTTCCTGTTGCATATCTGTATTAGATGCAGTGATTCCAATTACTTTATAGCCCTGTCTAACCGCTTCTTCGGATGCCGATCGTAAGGCTTCCAATCCTTCACTTTCTGAACTTGTCAGATTATACATGACGATCATGATCACTTTGTCTTCAGCAAGAATATCTTCGGTAAAATCCTCTCCTTCACGCTCTATTGAGAAATCATGAATAGGTGCTTCATATCCCGCTTGGATCTCTTCGGTCTCAACGCTTACGAATTCACCTTCTACGGTTGGATAACTTCCTCTTGTGGTTATGATTTCTTCGTTTCCATTGACATTGAATTTCCAATGATAATCCATAATGGCCTTTGGAGCATCTTCAGGAATGGTCATTTGCTCAGTAATATTGTTCCCTATTTTATAGGGCCTGAAATCTTTTACAGGTAAATGCATCAAGACATGAAAGCCAAAACTTAGACATGCAATGAAACTTAGTAGGGCAACCACGGTCAACCCTAATCTGCCTAGAATGGGATTAATGATTTTGATGTTGAGCATTATAATAATTATCAATATCAAAAGAATGACATCCTTGGTAAACGATTCCCATGGCGTTAACTTGATGGCATCACCGAAACAACCGCAATCCGTAACCTTATTGTAATACGCCGAATACCAAGTCAAGAACGTAAAGAACACTATCATTGCAAATAAGCTCCAAATAGTGAATTTAGGTCTGTAACCGATCAAAAGGAAAACACCAAGCAGCACCTCAAAAACCACCAATACCACAGCTATCATCAAAGCATATGGCGCTAAAAATGGAAGGTCCAAAACGGCAGTGCTAAAGTATTCGTCAAGTTTGAACGAGAAACCGACTGGGTCGTTAAGTTTTATCAAACCCGAAAAAATAAAAAGCACACCAACGATTATTCTCGCAATGGTAACAAGTATCTTCATTCTTATTCTTTTAAATGGATCAAGGCAAAGACCGCATAATTCACCATGTCTTCATAATTAGCATTTATCCCTTCGCTCACCAGTGTCTTACCTAGATTGTCCTCAATTTGTTTTACTCGTAATAATTTCTGTAGAATCAAATCTGTTAGAGAGCTAACGCGCATGTCCCTCCAAGCCTCTCCGTAATCATGATTCTTATCAAGCATCAATTTCTTGGTAACGGCCACTTTTTCATCATAGAGGTCAGTTGCTTCCTCAAGTGACATATCTGGCTGCTCAACAACGCCTTTATCCAACTGGATAAGTGCCATGATGCAGTAATTAATGATTCCAATGAATTCGCTTACCTCACCCTCATCTACCTTTCGTTCGCTTTTCTGCTGAAGACTTCTTATGCGCTGTGCTTTAATGAAAATCTGGTCTGTCAAGGAGGGTAATCTGAGTATGCGCCATGCGCTTCCATAATCCTTCATTTTCTTGATGAACAAATCGCGACAAGTCGTTATGATCTCGTCGTATTGTTTTGAAGTATCTTGCATAGAATCACTCGAATTTTGCGTAAATTTCGCATAAATTAACCGAACTAAAAAACTTTAATTCTACAGATACTTCTTGAATGAGAACTATTAACTGTAAAGGCAAACTCATTGATCTTTCAACTCCTAAGGTTATGGGAATCCTTAACATTACTCCCGACTCTTTTTATGATGGTGGTAAATATGAGAAGGAGCAAGATATCTTGGAACATGTCGATAAAATGATCACTGAAGGAGCAACCTTCATTGATGTGGGAGGCTATAGCTCTCGCCCTGGCGCTAAACATATCTCTGAAGAAGAAGAGCTTGAGCGGGTTGTTCCTGTAATCGAAATGATTCAAAAGCATTTTCCTGATTCAATAATGTCTATTGATACTTTCAGGAGCAACGTTGCAAAGGCGGGAATTCAAGCTGGAGCGGCCATTGTAAATGATATCTCCGCTGGTCAACTCGATGAGGACATGTTACCAACAGTAGGAAAATTGAATGTTCCTTATATCATGATGCACATGAGAGGAACTCCCCAAACCATGAAGGAGCATACCAATTACAAAGACCTTGTTCATGATGTCAATATGTATTTTTCCGAAAGGATCAATAATGCACGTTATTATGGCGTCAAGGATATTATTTTGGACCCAGGGTTTGGCTTCTCCAAGAACCTTGGGCAGAATTTTGAACTCTTGAATAAATTAGAGTTGTTGACAATGGCAGGATTACCATTACTAGTAGGTGTTTCAAGAAAATCAATGATATTCAAACTACTGGACCAAAGCCAGAATGAGGCCTTGAACGGCACAACGAGCTTGAATACGGTTGCCTTGATGAAAGGAGCCTCGATCCTCAGGGTCCATGATGTAAAGGAAGCCATGGAGTGCGTTATGCTTTATAATCAATTAAATGCCTAGAATGAGAATTGGAATGGTTTGCCTTATTATATTGTGCTTGTCATGTGGCAGGGATAGGGTCATACTACTACCTGAGATCGAAAATGCCAAAATCACTAATGTAAAGGATGTTTCGCCGGCTTATCTTTTTTACGACGAATCCAAGGAAGACAGTGTTGAACTGAACAGGAAGAATTTAATTATTACTACGAATTGGCTGGTTAATGTTGACAAGAGATTGACATTAAAGCAAGCGCTACCTTCTATCTTGAAACTTCAGGACAAAAAGCGAAATGCCAAAATGCATAAGAACGAAAATGCAAAAAATTACTTCACGTGCAATGACACTGCAATAAAGAACCTTGGGTTCTTGGATTTCACGGATGTTTTCTATTTTCAAGGCAAATCTGAGACTGAAGAGAAGTCAAACGAGATTCTTTTATATTTTGAAACCGAGAACAGAATAATAACAAAGGATTCCGAATTGTCGCCAAAATCATTAGAAAATTATCTTAGTGAATTATTACAGAACAATGATTCTATAAATTTAAAAGTAATTGCTAATTTCAATAAGAACTTAACGTTCCAGGAATACATAAAATACATATCACTGCTCGATACTATTAAAATTGACTCCATTTGGGTTTCTAATAACGAATTCATTTATTGATTCTATTTTACTAAATTTACCAAAACCACTTTCCTTTGGAAATTTTCGATGACCTTTTAAAATTCAGTATTGTAGATGTTATCGACGTAGTGCTAGTTGCATTTCTCCTCTACTATGTATATAAGCTTGTAAAAGGAACTGTTGCCATAAATATCTTCATTGGAATCGTGATCGTTTACATAATTTGGAAGCTTACACAAGCACTTCAAATGCAATTATTAAGTAATATTCTTGGTGGTTTCATTAGTGTCGGAATGTTTGCCTTGATCGTTGTTTTCCAGCAAGAAATACGCAAGTTCCTCCTTATGATCGGATCAACGAATTTGAGTGGAAGAGGTAAGATCTTCAAGAGTTTGAAATTCATTAAATCCGATATCTTGTCTGAAACTGATGTTGAAAGCATTATCGCGGCATGCAACAAGATGGCAACGACCAAAACTGGTGCGCTTATTGTGATCGAACGGCAGAACAGTCTTGATTTCTTGACCAATACTGGTGATGAAATGAACATTAAAGTCACGCAACCTATCATAGAGAGTATTTTCTTCAAGAACAGTCCGCTACATGATGGTGCGGCAATCATCGAAAACAACATAGTAAAGGCCACGCGAGTGATTCTACCTGTTAGTAACGAAACGAGTATTCCATTACGTTTTGGACTTCGACATAGAGCTGCTGCCGGGATTACTGAAAAAACAGATGCTTTGGCTCTTGTTGTTTCCGAGGAAACCGGACAAGTTTCTTATATCAAGAATGGTAAATTCGTTAGGTTCGAAGATACCACAGAACTCATAGACCTCCTACATAAAGACCTGAGCTAAATGACCTGCAAGAACTGCAAATCTGAGCTTATGCAAGGTATGGTTTACTGCGCCAATTGTGGTAATAAGGTCATTGCCGAAAGGCTCACGGTCAAGAATGTATTGAATGAATTTGGCAATCAATTCTTCAATCTTGACAATAAATTAGTTAAGACCTTCATTCATTTATTGAAAAAACCAGAGATGGTCATAGGTATGTTCATCGATGGTGCACGCAGGACCTATATGAATGTAATCAGTTATTTAGGCTTGGCAGTGACCTTAATTGGTTTTCATATTTTCATCCTGAAAAAGTTCTTGCCTAAAGGCAATGAAGCAAGTCCAGCTAATTCTTTTTTATCACCGGAACTAGAAGAACAGATAACAAGAGTATCAGAAATCGTTATGGATTATTCCGGTTTGATTGCCGTTGCTTTCATCCCGATAACCGCAATCGCAACCTACCTTATTTTTCAAGACAAGAAACTCAATTATGCGGAGCATATCGTTTTGAATATGTACGCCGTTGCTCAATATAGTATACTTATGTTCTTATTGACCTCTGTTATCCTACTATTAGGAATTGAAAATGTATTGATGCTATCCGCAATTGGCTTGGTAAGTTTTCTATACTTAGGCTATTGTTATTTCAGGATTTTCAGACTTTCGATTTTTGAAGCCGTATGGAAAACCTTGGCCTCTCAAGTTCTGTACAGCTTATTTAGTGCGATAATTGTAGCATTGATTTTCGTATTATTTCAATTGTATCTGTTGTTAACTAATTGATCGATCATGAATTGTAAGAATTGTAAATCCCAAATCCAGAAAGATAGTGATTATTGTGCCAGCTGCGGTGCTAAGGTCATTAGAAACAGGTTAACGTTAAAGAATCTGTTTGCAAGTTTTAGTGAGCAATTCCTTGATTATGATAATAAATTTCTTCAGACCTTTATTAATCTTTTCACAAGGCCTGAAGATGTCATTGGTAGTTATATTGATGGGACTCGGAAAAAATACGTTAATGCTGTTAGCTTTTTTGCAATAACCTTGACAATTTCAGGTCTATACTTGTTTTTTGTTCAAAAGTATTTCCCTGATTTCATGGATGCTTCTTCGATCTACGAAGATGAAGCCCAACAAAAGATAACTAAAGAGATTAGCCAATTTTCTTTTGAATATAACTCATTGTTATATTTCATCTTGATTCCAATTATTGCATTGATGTCGAGAATTGTATTTTATGATAAAAAATATAATTTAACAGAACATACTGTTATATATCTATATAGTTTATCCTTTTGGTCTTTGTTTTCAAGTTTATTTAATGCAATAGTATTATTAATTTATCCTGAAGCTTTTATCTGGGTAAGCCTTGTGGTTTTCTTTCTTATGTTCGTTTATCACGGATACATCCTAAAGCGGATATTTAGCTTGAATGCACGAGGGCTTATTATCAAGACATTAATATTTCTTCCGCTTTTTTTCATATCCTACATTGGTATTTCAATTGTGATACTAATTATCGTATTAATCACAGGAGATTATTCATTACAAGATTTTGCACCTAAGAAATGATGAAATTAAGCAACCTCTTTTTTTAGGAATTGCACCTCATATAAATTCTTGTAATAACCGTCTTTCGTCTTGAGAAGTTCTTCATGTGTGCCTTGTTCAACGATCTCTCCAGCATCCAAAACAATTATTTGATCTGCTTTTTGAACAGTTGCTAATCTATGTGCAATAACGATAGAGGTGCGTCCACGAGTGATCTTGTCTGTGGCATCTTGTATGAGTTGCTCAGAGTAAGAATCCACAGAAGAGGTGGCTTCATCCAAAACCAATATACTCGGATTGGTCACATAAGCTCTCAAGAACGAGATCAATTGGCGTTGCCCTGAAGAAAGCATGACACCTCGTTCTTTCACATTGTAATGATAGCCATTTGGCAGACTCATTATGAATTCATGAATCCCTATCTTCTTTGCAGCTACAATGACTTCTTCTTCGGTAATTTCCGGATGGTTCAATGTAATGTTAGAGAGGATTGTGTCCGCAAACAAGAATACATCTTGAAGAACCACTGCAATCTGCTCTCTTAATGAGTTCAATGTGGCATCCTTGATATCTATGCCATCGACACAAATAGTTCCTTCAGAAATATCATAGAATCTACTGAGTAGATTAATGATCGTTGATTTACCTGCACCAGTAGCCCCTACGATCGCTACAGTGTCGCCTGCCTTTACATTAAATGATATGCCCTTTAGTACTTCTTCATCCTCTACATATGAAAAATGCACGTTCTTAAAGACGATCTCTCCCTTTAATTGTGGAATCTCTATATCTCCAGAATTGTCGATCCTTGATTCGGTATCCAAGATCTTGAAAACACGTTTAGCGGCCACCATACCCATTTGTAAGGTATTGAATTGGTCCGCTATTTGCCGTAATGGCCTAAACAGCATAGGGATCATCATAATGAACGCTGTAAGATCTCCCAACGACGATGTTTCACTTAAAACGGTATCCAACCCACCATACCAAGCAATCAATCCAACAGTAATGGACGAAGACAATTCTGCAATTGGAAAGAAAATGGAGTTGTACCAAACGGTCTTGAGCCATCCTTGTTTATGACGCTCATTGATTTCCTTGAAATTCTTGTATTCTGTTTCTTCTCTCGTAAATAGTTGCAGGATCTTCATTCCCGTAACACGTTCCTGTACGAATGAGTTTAGGTTGGAAATCTCCGTTCTAACCTCCTCAAATGCCTTTTTCATATACTTCTGGAAAAGTTTGGTGGCATACAGGATGACCGGCATCATCAAGAATACGATCAAACTTAATTTCCAATTCATATAAACCATTACACCAGACACTACTAGCATAGTGAGCAGGTCTCGTGAGATCATGAACAAGCCTTGTCCAAAGATATCTGCAATACGTTCCATGTCCGTTACGGAACGCGTAATCAAGACACCTACCGAAGAACTATCGAAGTACTTCATCTTGAAATTGAGCATATGATCGAATAGTTTTACCCGAATATCCTTGACCATGGACTGCCCCAACCAACCTGCATAGAAAATGAAGATCAATTGACAAATAGTTGCTATCACTAACAAACCACCCATTAACAAAATGTATGGTAGAAATCCTTCAAATTCTTTAGTTACAATGTTATTGTCAATGGCTTGCTGTAAGATATAAGGCCTCACAGCTGTTGCAATTGCTATCAGAAGTACGGAGGTCAATACTCCGAAAAAGATGCCTCTATAGGGCTTCAAGAACACTAACAGCCGCTTGAAAAGCGACACATTGAATAACTTCTCTTTTTCTTGATTATCTGTTGCCATTTAAAAACGTGTCTTCCGGATAAGTGATCTTTGATAAATATAGTCCTTGCGCTAGAACTGAGGTTCCAGCATTGGACCTGTCTTGTGATTCTATGATGCCTTTAAGATCCTCGACTTCTATTTTATTGTTTCCAATATCAAGCATTGTACCTACGATGGCCCTCACCATGTTACGCAAAAAACGGTCGGCAGTTATTGTAAATATCAACTCATTGTCTGTTCTTTTCCACTCAGCATGCATCACATTACAATTATACGTTTTTACATTTGTATGCACCTTACTGAAACACTTAAAGTTTTTATAATTAAGCAGTTCTGCAGCAGCTTGATTCATCTTATCGATATCGAGTTTGTTCTTCAACAATAGGCTGCTTTCAATCGTAAATGGGTTTTTACCTTCAGAAATGATATAGTTATAGGTTCTGCTTGTCGCATCAAAACGCGCATGAGCATCGTCTTTTACATGATGAAAGGCCTTGATAACAATATCCTTCGGAAGGAATTGATTCATCTTGTAAACGAATTGCGGGTCGCTAATTGGGAACTCAAGATCAAGATGAGCATACATCTGTTTTGCATGAACACCTGTATCTGTCCTACCTGCACCAACAACTTCAATAGATTCATTGAGCAATGTAGTAAGTGCTTTCTCCAAGACTTCTTGCACCGAGATCACATTAGGTTGCTTCTGCCAGCCATGATAGGCCTTTCCGTTGTAAGCGAATTCAATGAAGTATCTCAAGTCAAAACCCTATTTTTGTTAGCGTTCGTAAAGATAATCAGATTTATATTTTAAACTTTCTAAAATGACCCACATTCTTCTACTCTCAGACACTCATGGTCATATGGATAAAGACATCCTTAAATACGTGAATCAAGCCGATGAAGTATGGCATGCTGGAGATATAGGAAGTCTTGACGTTACTGATGCCATTGTTAAGCATAAACCTTTAAAGGCGGTCTACGGAAACATAGATGATGATGTCATTCGAAGAGAATTTCCATTGAACAATCGATTTATGTGCGAAGGTGTTGATGTCTGGATCACTCATATAGGAGGCTACCCAGGGAGATATGATCGCAGGATCAAAGATGAAATAAAGGAAACTCCTCCTAAACTCTTTATCTCAGGTCATTCTCACATTCTCAAAGTAATGCCAGACAAAAAATTGAATCTTCTTCACATGAATCCAGGAGCAATTGGTAAACATGGTTTTCATAAAGTCAGGACCATGTTACGATTCAAGATTGACGGAAAAGATATCAAGGACCTAGAGGTAATCGAATTCAGTAGATAATAAAAAACCCAGGGACTTCTCCCTGGGTTTACGCACTAATACTACTAAGATGTTAGGTTTATCGTAATCTATCTACAGATTTTACGAGATCTTCATCCTTTTTTATGGCCTTATTGGCCAAGACCAATAATACGATAGATAAAATAGGAAGAAGCATCCCAATACCTTTCTCTGAGACCAGGGCCTCTCCAGATAAGTTTAGAGATTGATAGACGAAAAATCCTAGTAAAATTAAGTTTAATAAGATATTAAGACGTCCCATTACAAATTGGGACTTTCTGTTCGAGTACATAAAAATGGTAATGAATGACAACACGGCCGAACCAATGAACATTCCAAAATATATGTTATTATCGATTGCAAAGAATTTAACCTCTTCGACGGTTGTCCATAAATTGAATACAAAGATCAATCCGCCTGAAACAGCAGCAGCCAATAGAAGATAAACGGTTTGGATTCTTTGTATCATATCATTAAAATCGGCTACAAAAATAGTTGTTTCTTTTAAAAAAACATAGGTCAATATTTAAAATAAAGTTGTATAATTGCAATAACAATTCACACTCTTACCCGTTTGAATTGCATAATCTTCTAAGATTTCAAATCAATTTTTCTTCGGAATAACTCATTTATTTCAAATTCTTAACATAACAAAAACATTCAATGTTTGAAATTGCACAATTAAAGGAAAAAAAGCTTCCTGAATTACAAGATATTGCCAAAGAGCTCAATATCCCAAAGTATCGTACCCAAAAGAAATTGGACCTTGTTTACAAGATCCTGGATTATCAGGCAGCAAATCCTGCACCAGCTCAAAAGCAGGACAATAAACCTAAACCTCAAAGGCAAGAGCGCAAGCCTGCTGAAAAACCTACAGAAAACAAGAAACCTGAAGCGGCTCCTCAAGCTCAGCAGCAAAAAGAAGCCCAGAAGCAGAATCAGCCTCAAGATAAACGGGAGGCTAGCCAACAGCAGAAAAAGGAGCATACTCAAAATCCTAAAAACCAAAATCGTCAACGTCACGATAATCAACGTAAAGACAATCAGCAGCGTAAGGACAATAAAAACCGAAACCAAAACCAAGGACCAAACGGTAATAAGGATAGTAGGAATAGATATAGAGAACCGGATTTTGAATTCGACGCGATAATTGAAAGTGAAGGCGTTCTTGATATTATGCAAGATGGCTATGGATTCTTGAGATCTTCCGATTATAATTATCTCTCTTCCCCAGACGATATTTATGTATCACAATCTCAAATCAGGTTATTTGGGTTAAAGACCGGAGATACAGTTCTTGGTCATGTTCGCCCGCCAAAGGAAGGCGAAAAATATTTTCCGCTTATTAAAGTGAGTAAAATAAATGGCCTAAATCCTGAAATTGTAAGAGATAGGGTCTCATTCGAACATTTGACACCACTTTTCCCACAGGAAAAATTCAATATTGCAGAAAAACAGGCTACTATCTCTACAAGAATCATGGACTTGTTCTCTCCTATTGGTAAGGGACAGCGTGGCATGATCGTATCGCAACCTAAAACAGGTAAGACAATGCTACTTAAGGATGTAGCAAACGCCATAGCGGCCAATCATCCTGAAGTTTATCAAATGATCCTTCTTATAGATGAACGTCCTGAAGAGGTAACAGACATGCAGCGAAATGTGAGAGGCGAAGTAATCGCTTCAACTTTCGATAAAGAGGCGCATGAACATGTTAAGATTGCTAACATTGTACTTGAAAAAGCGAAAAGATTGGTGGAATGTGGACATGATGTTGTAATCTTACTTGATTCTATCACTAGGCTGGCAAGAGCATATAACACGGTACAGCCAGCATCTGGAAAAATATTAAGTGGTGGTGTTGATGCTAATGCATTGCATAAACCAAAACGTTTCTTCGGTGCAGCAAGGAAAATCGAAAACGGAGGTTCACTAACCATAATTGCGACGGCCTTGACCGAAACTGGATCCAAAATGGACGAAGTTATCTTTGAAGAGTTCAAGGGTACTGGTAACATGGAGTTGCAATTGGATAGGAAGATTTCCAATCGTAGAATATTCCCGGCAATCGACCTTACTTCATCTAGTACACGACGAGACGACATTCTATTGGATGAGAATACGATTCAAAGAATGTGGGTAATGCGTAAATACCTTGCGGATATGAATCCTGTTGAGGCAATGGAATTCATTAACGATCGCTTCAGGCAAACGAAGAACAACGAAGAATTCTTGATTTCAATGAATAGTTAATCAAACGAATAACGTCAAACAAAAAAAGCTTCTCGATCGAGAAGCTTTTTTTTTATGCTTTAATTATAGTAAACCTTATAAGCTAGCAACGTGCTTGGCCAATTTCGATTTTAGGTTAGCTGCTTTATTATCATGAATAATATTTCGCTTTGCTAATCTGTCGATCATCGAAACTACTTCAGGAAACATTTTCTCAGCATCCTTTTTCTTGGTCAATTCACGAAATTTCTTAATTGCATTACGAGTTGTCCTATGCTGATACCTGTTTCTAAGGCGCTTGGTCTCGTTGCTTCTTATTCTTTTTAATGCTGACTTATGGTTTGCCATATTATCTGTTTTATTACTTGTAGCCCGTAGGGGAATCGAACCCCTCTTACCAGGATGAAAACCTGGCGTCCTAGCCGATAGACGAACGGGCCATTATTTCAACAAAAAACCGTTATGGTTCTTTAGCGGATGCAAAAATACAACTATTTTTAAATGATACAACTCCTATTTAAAATAAATTAATAGGCTTTGGCAAATAACACCCTTCTATTTGATGGTTTTCCAGAATAAACACATTTACCAGGTTCATTCTTTGAATCCATTGGAATACATCTTATTGTTGCCTTAGTTAATTCCTTGATCTTGTTCTCAGTCTCCGCCGTACCGTCCCAATGAGCAGATAAGAAGCCCGTTTTCGTTTCAAGAACTTCTTTGAATTCCTCAAAATCATTCACCTCGGTCGTATGTGATTCCCGAAATTCCAAGGCTTTGGTATACAAGGTTTCTTGCATTTCCTTTAAAGTACTTTCTACTTTTTCAGCGATTTCACCTGATGAAACAGATTGTTTTTCAAAGGTATCACGTCTAGCGAGCTCTACTGTTCCATTTTCAAGGTCCTTAGGGCCTATGGCTATTCTTAACGGAACTCCTTTTAGTTCGTGTTCAGCGAATTTCGCTCCAGGCCTATGTGTGTCCCTATCATCCAATTTAACCGATATTCCTTTACTCCTGAAATCCTTGATTAGCTCATTAGACAAGGCTATAATATTCTCAAGTTGTTCTTCAGTTTTATGAATCGGCACAATTACGACTTGATATGGCGCCAGATTTGGTGGTAACACTAATCCACTATCGTCACTATGCGTCATGATCAGTGCACCCATTAACCTCGTAGAAACTCCCCATGATGTTGCCCAAACATAGTCTTGTTTGCCTTCTTTTGAAGTGAACTTAACGTCAAAGGCCTTCGCGAAATTCTGTCCTAGGAAATGAGAGGTTCCAGCTTGCAATGCCTTACCATCTTGCATCAAGGCCTCAATACAGAAGGTTTCCTCTGCCCCTGCAAATCTCTCACTCTCTGTCTTAACACCCTTAATTACAGGAATGGCCATGAAATTCTCAGCGAATTCAGCATAGACATTATTCATTAACTCCGCTTCCTGAAATGCTTCTTCTCTAGTAGCATGAGCCGTATGACCTTCTTGCCAAAGAAACTCCGCGGTTCTTAAGAACAAGCGAGTTCGCATTTCCCACCTAACGACATTGGCCCATTGATTTATTAGCAAGGGAAGGTCTCTATATGATTGAATCCACCCCTTATAAGTATTCCAGATGATCGCCTCACTAGTAGGTCGTACAATTAATTCCTCTTCAAGTTTCGCATCAGGATCCACCCTAAGTTTTCCTTCTTTCTCAGGATCGTTCTCAAGTCTGTAATGTGTTACTATTGCGCATTCCTTAGCAAATCCTTCAGCGTTTTTCTCCTCCGCCTCAAAAAGGCTCTTGGGCACGAATAAAGGAAAATAAGCGTTCTGATGGCCTGTTTCCTTGAACATACGGTCTAATTCTGCTTGCATCTTCTCCCATATAGCATAACCATAAGGTTTGATCACCATGCAGCCTCGTACAGCAGAATTCTCAGCTAGGTCGGCTTTAACCACCAGTTCGTTATACCATTTTGAATAATCCTCAGCCCTACTGGTAAGATTTTTGCCCATATACCTTTTTTTGGCACAAATATTGTGTCTATGTTAAATAAGAAAATAGTTCAGCAAAACTAACTATTTTTGTTATGTTCAACAATTAAATTGAAGAGATATGCAACTTAAGATTTACTTAAAAGATAAAATGCCAATGGTTGCAGCTTTAGGCGTTTTACTCGGACTTTCATCCTGTGGGTCCTATCAATATGCGGGATATGAAGATGATATCTATGGAGTTTCTGAACGCCGTGTTGAATATCAAGAACAACGCACTGAAAGAGATGTTGAACAAAACAACAATACTTACTATAAAAATTACTTCGCAGAAAAATCTCAGGAACTTGATGCTATTGCACAAGAGAATGAGATTTTTACGGATATAGACTCCTATGAAGGCAGCTATTCTGAAAATGATTCCTTGGAATTCGATCCAACTGGTTACGCTGGTTGGGGACAAGACAATACCCAAGTCACCATTAACATAAATAATGGCTTTGGCTACAACAATTGGTGGTGGGGAAGACCTTGGTATGGCTACGGATTTGGATGGAACAGATGGAATAGATGGAATTACGGCTGGGGATGGAACAATTGGGGATGGAATAACGGCTGGGGCTGGAATGCTGGCTGGGGCTGGAACACCGGTTGGGGCTGGGGAGGCTTCTACGATCCGTTCTGGGGTCCTGGTTTTTATGGTGGCTTTTACGGTAATAGGTATTATGGAAGAAGTTTGGCCTTCAATTCTGGACGCAGGGGAAGTATGATTAACCGTAACTTGACTACAAATAGGAATAACTATTCTATTTCTCGAAGAAACTCAGTAAATCGTAATTCAACATATAATAGAAGCAGGAGGAGTAACTCAAACAATTCAAGTGTGAGGCCTCGAAGAAATAACAGTAATATTGGCACCAGAGTGAATTCACCTCGTAGGAACAATAATTCAAATACAAGAACTCGCGTGAATACGCCACGAAGATCGAACAATAATTCTGTTAGACGAAACAATAATTCGACAAGAAGGTCATCAAATTTTAGTCGACCTTCATCATCAAGAAGTTCAGGTTTTTCTCGTTCTTCAAGCAGTAGTCGATCATCTTCTTCTGCTGGACGATCAAGTGGAAGGCGTAATAATTAATCACAAGTCTTAGCATTAAAAACTGTAATATGAAAAAGTTAATTTTACTATTCATAGGTATACTATCTATGTCTATTTCGAACGCTCAAGGTATTCAAGATGCCCTGCGTTACTCAGAAGATGAAATAAGAGGAACTGCTAGATATAGGGCAATGAGCGGAGCATTTGGAGCACTTGGAGGCGATATGTCTGCTGTTAGCATCAATCCTGCTGGATCTGCAATCTTTAGCAGAAGTCATGCATCGCTAACTTTATCGAACGAAAGCAAGGATAATGACATATCCTTTTTCAATGGCTTCAATTCTTCATCTAATTCCGATTTTGACCTTAATCAAACAGGCGTGGTGTTTGTTTTTAATAACACCAATACGAACTCCGATTGGAGGAAATTCGTTTTCGGATTCGCTTATGATAAAATTCAGAACTACGATGACGATTGGTTCGCATTTGGCACTAATAACCAATCTATCGATGAATACTTCTTGGCCAATGCTCAAGGCTTGCGTTTAGACGAAATCTCTGCCTTTCCTGGAGAGTCCATCAGCGATGCCTATCTAGATATCGGAGAAATTTT
Organism: Flavobacteriaceae bacterium; assembly: GCA_013001365.1. GTDB lineage: Bacteria > Bacteroidota > Bacteroidia > Flavobacteriales > Flavobacteriaceae > JABABD01. The sequence continues at coordinate 3,976 of JABDMQ010000344.1, read as the reverse complement.
TGGATATACCCATCAACAAGCATTCCTAGGATACGAATCTTACATTCTAGAGCCTCAGAGTGATACAGACGATAACACGGTCTATACCTCCAATGTTGCTCCTGGTAGTTTCGAGCAAGATTACACCTTGGCCTCATCAGGATATAATGGCAAGTTCAGTTTCAATCTTGCAACTCAATATCAAGATAATATTTATCTAGGATTGAATCTTAATTCTCATTTCGTCAATTATGATCGTCTTTCTTATTTCTACGAAGGAAATAACAACGTAGGATCCATTGTTAATGAAATAGGATTTGAGAACGTTCTTTCAACTACCGGAACTGGTTTTTCATTTCAGCTTGGCGGTATTGCAAAGGTCAGTGATCGATTACGAGTTGGATTGACCTATAATTCTCCAACTTGGTTGAGATTTCAAGAAGAAACAACACAATTCATCTCTACTTTAAGAGATGACGGTGGCATTCCAACTTCTGCTACCGTAGACCCACAGGTCGTTAACATATATCCAGATTATAAAATTCAAACACCCGGAAAGATCACAGGAAGTGCAGCCTTGGTCTTTGACCAAAAAGGGATTCTTAGTTTTGATTACTCACGCAAGGATTATTCCAATACTAAATTCAAACCTGAATCTGATGCTTATTTTGTAGCACAGAACAACATTTTGAGCAATAGCCTCAAAGCCGCCAATTCATATAAAATGGGTGGCGAATACAGACATGGTAATTTCAGTTTCAGAGGAGGTTATCGATTTGAAGAAAGCCCTTATGAAAATACCGATATAGTTGGTGACCTGACTGGCTATTCTCTTGGTTTAGGTTACAGCTTTGGAAATACAAAATTAGACCTTTCTTTCGATCAAAGTCAAAGAGAAAGTGAGTACCAATTCTTTGATGTTGGATTTACTGATGCAGCTTCTTTGGATACAAAAAATACCAATATCATGTTATCCCTAGGATTCACTCTCTAGGAATCAAAACGGTTACTAGAATAAATAATGCCCGATATTAATTCGGGCATTTTTTATTCAAAGTTTATCTTTTAAGTGTGAAATGCGACCTGAAATTCTTTTGCGTGCCATCTCTAGGCTCTATGTAAGTAACAGTGAACCAATAATCTGTGGAAGGTAATGGAGTACCATTAAAAGTACCATTCCAGCCATTGCCTGAAGGGCTAATTTGTTTCAGCAACTTGCCATAACGATCGTAAATGAAAATCTTTGCTGAAGGCTGACCTGAGAAATCAATTATATTCCAAGTATCATTATAACCATCAGAATTAGGTGTAAAGAACAATGGATAATCAAAAACAAATACCGTTTCACTATCCTCACCACATCCTTGACGATCCCTTGCAGTTACTAAGTGTTCCCCTGGTGGGTTGACATTCGTGAATGTATACGAATAAGTACCATTACCATTGTCAGTGCCTAATTCCCATGGTCCTCCGTCGATACTGAACTCATACTCACCATTTCCTGTAGCTGTGACCTCAACAATATGATTATCTGCGAAAGCATCTGTTGTTACTTCGGCTTCAACTATTGGTGCTGTACTTGGTAAAACTACTGTCGAGGCATCACCAATGCAGCCAAGACCACTTATATCTGCAACTGCTACGCTATAATTCCCAGCTTGGTTTGCCGTTAATGTTGACAAGCTCTCACCTGGCAATACTGTACCTTCATAACTCCATTCAAAAGTGAAATCGGCATCTGATAGTCCCGTATCTATAACAGGCGGCGAGTTTCCATTAACTATTACATTGCCGTCCCCGTCTAAACAAATCACATAATTCTCATTCAAGCTAAAGACCGGAATCGGTTGAACCCTTAGAGTTACTTCGACCAATTCATAGCAAATACCACTATTGTTATCTACCCTTGCATAGATCACTTGTGGATTGCTTGTATTTTCATAAATGTTCATAAGTGCATTAACTCCATCGATAGCATCCATCTGACCTGCAAAATAGGTTACAGTGAAATCTGCTGGCAATTGCCCATTAAGTATTTCTGCATCTTGAGTGGATAGGTCGAATTCTGCAACTCCATCATTATCCCCAAAATAATCGCAGATTACATAATCGTTAGCCGGTGCAGTTGCGGTCGGTTGATCCCTAACTTCAATATTGAATTCAACGGTACTGATCGAACAGCCAGTTGTGGTATTTGTAATACTCACATAAATTGTTTGAGGATTTCCAAGCACATTAGTATAAGGACTAACTAACGGATTAGCGTTGTTATCGGCATCTATCTGGCTTACATGATAAGTCACGGCAAAAATTGCCGGAGATTGACCGTTCAAGAGCTCATTGGTCTTGCTTTCTAAGTCGAAATCAAATAGACCATCCGTATTCAGTTCACATTCAATAAGATCTGGAACTGCAATGACTTCTGGTAACGGATTCACCAATAAATCAAAATCGACAACGGTAAAACAACCTTGAGGGTTTACGACCCTGACAAATATGGTTTCTGGATTCGATGCATTCGTATAATTGGTTGGTGTTGCGATTGCTCCAATATTTTGTTCAGCATCATTGAAACTATTATGATAGGTCAAGATATTTCCTGCCTGGCCATTCAGAATCTGGACTTCATTGACCGTAAGGTCGAAGACCTCGACATTATCACCTGTATTGACATCATCACATAATACAATATCATCTGGGTCTGTCTCTGGCAATGGATTCGCTAATACCTCTATTTCTAAAGTTGTTGTACTAAAGCAACTTGTTACTGTGTCCGTTACTCGCACATATAATGTTTGAGGGTTTGCATTACTATTATAATTAGATGGATCAGGTATTGGTGAGGTATCATTTACAGCATCCAACATCGTTTCGTAATAGGTCACTATGTAATCAGCATTTCCGCCTGTAAGAGCGCCGTCCTTAACTGTTAGGTCAAATACTGTTATTCCATCTGCAACAGAGTCATCACAGAGTTGCAACGGTGCTGGAACGACCACAGGTGGAATCGAGTTGACAATAAGATCAAAAGCTGTCGTTGTATAGCAGATCGTATTTATGTTGTCTTCTACCCTTACATAAATGGTTTGTGGATTGCCTACATTGGTATGCGCATTAGGTGTTGCTATAGGAGCGACATTATTATCTGCATCGGCTTGAGATTCATGAAAACTTATTGTGACATCCGCTGGCATTTGCGCTCCTAGAATCGTAGCTGTTTGACTGGTCAAATCGAAGATTTCCAAGCCATCTCCATTCAAGTCACAAACCTCAAAATCCCCAACTCCATTGGCAATTCCTGTATTATTAACGATCAAATTAAATAATGGCAGCGCTGAAACATTGTAACAATTAGAATCAGCAATGTTCTCAACACGTACAAAGATCAGCTCAGGATTATTAACGTTGGTATAAGGACTTGTAAGAGCTCCTGTGTCGCTGTCTGCATCTGCGAAGGACAAATGATAGGTAACTTCAAAGTCTGTCGCCGGCTGTGCCCCAAGTATAGTCAGGGATTGACTTTCAAGATCGAATTGCGACATACCATCGTTGCTGCTATCGTCGCAGACCTCCAGATCTGCAACTGGATTGATTGTTGGCTGGCCCTGTACATTCAAGAAAAATGAATCGGTCACATGACACCCAGAACTTAAATATTCTATCCTTATGAATATTTCTTCACCATCTGTACCAGAATAATTTGTACTCGTCGTAATCGGAGCCGCGTCATTCATTGCATCAGCTAAAGAATTATGATAAGTCACCAATAAATCTGAAGCATTCGTTGCACTTGCAAGGACTATTGCTGTATTTTGCGAAAGGTCGAAAAAATAAGGCGGCATGCCAGTATCACAAGTAAATAGATCATTAGGAATATCCGTTACTATTTCAGGAAGTACATCAACGCAAACTTGCTCGGCATATTCACAGCCAAAATCATCAACTACTCTATAAGTATAACAATGCTGTCCTTCTGTGGCAGGTTGCACAGTTATTG
>JABDMQ010000057.1 GCA_013001365.1 Flavobacteriaceae bacterium | reverse complement strand
GCTGCAAGGTTAGTAAATTACCAATCATCTGCATGTTGTTCTTTACACGGTGATGCACTTCTTTAATTAGGGTTTGAACCTTGAATATACTTTTCTTTAATTCTGCATTTTGTATTTCTATGTTCTTATTTGCATATTTAAGTTCTTCCATTAATCGAGAATTCCTTATATACTGAATCAAGGCAATCATTGAAAACATTGAAAGTAATCCGTACCATATGATTGTCGCCCAAGCTACTGACTTTGAAATTTCTGGTGGACTTCTGAAAGCACTGCCAAGAGTTATATTCAATCCATGTAATTTTAAATTTGAAAAAATGAAATCTTCTTGATCAACATTGAAATTCATGTAATAGTTCTTATCTCTATTCTCGTTATAGATTGTCGTTCCATCATATACAACCTCCCTTGTTATGTCAATTTTGTTGTTGACTTTAAAGCTGTGAATGAACTCTTCGGTCTTCCCAGACTTATAAAAATAATCCAATAAATATTTTAAGTCAATGATCGTTGCGATATAACCAAAAATTTCATCTTCCTTATTCATAGCGGAAAAATTAAATGGCAACCCAGCCCATCCTTCTCTTAAATTAATAGGTTCGAAAATTGTGATTTCATCTTCGTTCATTAATTCATTTAGTTTTTCAATCTCTTCAGTAGGCCTAAAATCTTTAGCATTCTTACCCTTAAGTCCAGATGGGTCAATTTCAAAGGGATTAAAGACATACTGAAATTCTTGATCAGTATCAATATAGTTAACGATAATTTCGTCATCAAAATCTATTTCCTTTAGTAGATCCATTAAAAATGCTTGAAATTCCAATTCAGTAGGGAAAGACTTCGAGTTATTTAAAAAAGCCCTTAATGATGACACAATCGTTGCGTAGACCTCAATTCCTGCTTGTACCTTCATAACTGCATCTGTATGCACTTTTTCCAGTCGGGTTGAATGATGTCTTTCTAAGGATTGATAGTAGGATTGCAATAAGGAGTTTACTACCAAGGCACCAATTAAAATGGCAAGTAGAAGTATGATTTGATTGCGATATTTCTTAAGCATTTTGTGTTCTGCTTGAATAATATAGATTCTAATCTATTCTTAAGATAACCATACTATTAAATCTGGTTACTACTAAAGTTAGGTTTAATTCGAAGAAGAACCTGTTAAAAGTTGGATTTAATTGTAAATGAATAAAAAAACTGTATTTCCCTTACACCCATTGAAACTAAATTCGCAAAATTTGAAGCCAATAACCCAATTTTATAAAATAAGTTGTTAGCTACTCGATCAATCTCTGAATGATGTCTTTGGTAGGCAATATATCCTTTACATGCTCAATACTTGGTCCTGCGACCCAGACGGTTTTATAGGTAGCCTTTGTTGCAGCATTCTTTGTAGCATTCATACCGATTGAGAATCGAATCATCTTGACCCATTTCTTAAGTTTTCTATTTTTGTTCAAAACGGATTCCAACCATGTCTGCTTGGTGCCTATTTTCTGGACATAAGGCGTATTGATCACTGTACATGGGGTTCCAGAAATACGCTCTGTCATGACGATGTCCTTTGCCCCATAATCAACGCAAGCTTGTTTGTATTCGTCTGTGACATTCGCTTCAATCGAGGCGATAAATGGGCTCCCAACAGAAACGCCGTCCGCACCATAACTGATCATCTCATCGATATCGGCCTTACAGCCAACACCACCTGCCGAGATAACAGGAATTTGGCAATTATTCTTAAGCAATTCTATTAGGTCCTTTGGAGTCATATTGCCACGATGCCCTCCTGCTTCGTTGTTAACGGCAATAATGGCATCTGCTCCAAGGTCTTCGACCTTTTTAGCGAACTTTAGGTCCACAACATCGCAAAAAACTTTTATTCCTGCTTTATGTGCTTGTCTAATGGTCTCTTCAGGACTGCCCAGCGAAGTAATAATAAAATCGCAACCCTCCTCACATATAACTTCCAATTGTCCTTTATACTTGATGTTGGACTTATTGACGATCAAATTAAATCCGAAAGATCCACCTTCCACCTTGGCCTCTTTTAATTCCTTAATGGCCACTCTTAACTCTTCTAGTGTCCTATAGTTCAAGGCAGGAATGCATCCTGCAATACCACCTTTCATAGCCTCGATTACCATAGATGTATTTGACACAAGGAACATTGGCGCTTGAATGATGGGAAATTTAATATTAAGGAGCTGTGTTAGTTTGGTGGTCATTATTGGAAAATTTTCACAAATATAAATCAAAATAGTATGCGCGCATAACACCTTGTAAGAATCTGTCAGAAACATCATGATCACTACAAAAGAAATGTTAATTTAAATAGAACCAATCTAAATATTTTGTATCTTAATCCCAATCAACCTATTGTATTACAGCTATTTATACTATTGTATTACAGCTATTTATACATTTCCCCCTTTATGTTGATTGTTTCGTTGATTAATAGCAAATCGAAACAAGTTAAAGGATGGCGACTGCAGAATTTACAGATGAAGGGCGCCTTGAAGCCCTTCAAGACATACCGATCTTTCAGGATATCAGCAATGATGACCTCTTAGAGTTGATTGGTCATTCCTCACCTCAGACTTGGCCAAAGAAAACATGTATTCTCGATACCAAGACTACACTTTACAAATTCTATATTGTTCTTAAAGGACGAATCAAGGCTTATAGCTTTGATCACGATTCTGGACGGCAAGCCATCATCCATTTAATGTACCCGGGTGATTTCTTTGATGTTTGTACACTTATGCGTGGTGTAGAACATAAGCTGTATTATGAAACAATTGATGATGCAGAGGTATTATGTATCCCTATTATGAAAATGCGCAATTGGATAGCTCGGCACCCAAGCATAATAAATCATTTACTAAATGACATAATTTGTAAAATGGAAAAGTTAGAAGCAAATGTGGCAGACCTTAGTCTTGAAGATACTGAAACACGATTTGCAAAGTTGTTGATCAACAACATGAATGCCCGCAAAAATTGTGTAGAGAAGATCAACGACCTTTCTCATGATGAACTTGCTAGGCTAATTGGTACATCGAGAGCTGTATTGAACCGACAAATTCAAGTTTTCAAGGCAGAAGGCATCTTACGTATAAGTCGAAAAAATATCGAAATTCTCGATTACCCTTCTTTATTAGCAAAAATTCCTACGGATCTTTCATGAATTTACTTATCTGAGTTAGAGGCATTCTCCCCTTTTTAACACTTATTTTTGTAATTACCTGTATTTCTGCTACTTAGGTAGCAAAACTTAAGATAAAGAAGTAAGTAAATTTATTCCATCGAGTAATCAATCAATCACAAATCAATCTCCCCTCTTTCATCGAAAAGAATTGATTGTAATTGTTAAACAAAAGGGACTATTAATTAACAATCAAAAATCAATAATCATGAAAAATGCAATCATTGGCTTAATCATGCTAGGAATAGCCGGCCTAGGGTACTCACAAGACAACGGAGTACAACCAGTAGAACTTGAAGAGGTTAACATTTCACCTCTTAACTTGACGTATCTTAATCAGGTACAAGATCATGACACACCAACTCCAGCAAAAGAATTGGAGAACTTCGCATCACGATACGACATCACAAAAGATCCTATTTTCGATAGGAATTTTGAAGCGTATGAAGTTATCTTCAAGGAAACTGATGGCAGAATCGTAGCAACCTATGACCAAGAAGGAAAAATTCTATCGTCAATGGAGAAATTCGACAACATCGCACTTCCTGCTCCTGTTAGGAATACTATTTTCCAGAACTTCCCTGGTTGGTCGGTGCATAAAGACAGCTATTTAGTTTCTTACTGGTTGGATGGTGAGGTAAAGAAAATTTACAAAGTCCAGGTTCGCAAGGACAATAAGCGTAAGAACCTTAAAATGGACCGTTTAGGAAATTTCATGAAGTAAAAAAACGAACATTCAATTTAATATGGGCACTCATCGGTGCCCATATTTTTTTGTATGCATTAAATCCAGTGATATGCATTTTACATTAAATGCTAAAATATTCTAAAATAAAGCATAAACTTTTCACAATTGGCAAACAACTAATTCAATTAATGAATAATTTAATCCTATGATTTTAAAAGAGATCGTCATCAGTAAACCATCCTAGAAATACTGAAATCATCAATCAGTAAATCAGATGTCGAGTCTCTTAACCATCTTTAAGGTCAGTAACAACAACGTAACCTTTTTAAACATCAATCAATATGAAATCGTTAATTACTGGTCTATTATTTGTAGGTCTTACCAGCCTAGGAGTCGCTCAGAACAATGGAATTGAGCAAGTTGAATTAAGTGAGGTGAATGTAACACCTCTGAACCTTACCTATCTTAACACTGTTCAAGATACGGACACACCAGAAAAAGTCAAGGAACTAGAAAATGTAGCATCGCGTTATGATGTTACGGAATCTCCTGTATTCAATAAGAAATTTGAGGCTTACGAGGTGATATTTAAAGAAACCGATGGCAAGATCGTTGCCACCTATGACCAAAATGGAAAGATCCTGTCATCAATGGAACGATTCAGTAACGTGGTCCTGCCTACTAAGGTAAGAAATGCCATTTACGAATCTTATCCTGGATGGAATCTTCATAAGGACACTTATTTGGTTTCTTATTATGTTGACAGGGATGTCAAAAAGATCTTCAAGATCCAATTGCGTAAAGACAGAGAAAGGAAGAATCTTAAAGTGGATGTAGATGGTAACATCATTTAATGGACTTCTTTAATTGAAAAAGCGCGACCTAGGTCGCGCTTTTTTTATAAACAATTATGAAATGTAATTACTTGACTTCTTCGAAGTCAACATCCTGAACATCCTCACCATCTTTAGCTTCGCCATTCTGGCTTGGGTCCGCACCAGCATCTGCTCCTTGTTGTGCTTCTGCCTGCGCTTTGTACATTTCTTCTGATGCTACTTTCCATGCCTCGTTGATCTTCTCTAAAGCTGGATCGATAATGGCCACGTCTTTTGTTTCGTATGCCTTTTTCAATTCCTCTAAAGCCTCTTCAATTGGTTTTTTCTTGTCATCAGACAATTTATCACCAAATTCCTTAAGTTGCTTTTCGGTCTGGAAGATCATTGCATCGGCGCTATTCAATTTATCCGCAGTTTCCTTCGCTTTTGCATCTGCATCTGCATTTGCTTCTGCTTCTTGCTTCATTTTCTGAATCTCTTCATCCGTTAATCCTGAAGAAGCTTCGATACGGATATCTTGAGATTTACCTGTTGCCTTATCTGCAGCAGTTACATGTATAAGCCCATTAGCATCAATATCAAATGTCACCTCTATTTGAGGTACTCCCCTTGGCGCTGGTGGAATTCCATCTAAGTGAAATCTACCGATGGTCTTATTGTCATTTGCCATTGGGCGCTCTCCTTGTAGAACATGAATCTCTACTGAAGGCTGATTGTCTGCTGCCGTAGAGAACACCTGCGATTTCTTAGAAGGGATTGTCGTATTTGCCTCGATCAATTTCGTCATGACGCTTCCCATGGTTTCGATACCAAGAGATAGCGGTGTTACATCAAGAAGCAATACATCTTTTACATCTCCTGTCAATACGCCACCTTGAATGGCCGCACCTACAGCAACTACCTCATCAGGATTCACACCTTTACTAGGTGCCTTTCCGAAGAATTTCTCAACTTCCGCTTGTACAGCAGGAATACGCGTAGAACCTCCTACAAGAATCACTTCGTCGATATCTGTTTTCTTAAGTCCTGCCGCTTTTAACGCCGTAGCACAAGGCTCAATAGTTCTCTTGATCAAGTCATCGATTAATTTCTCGAACTGAGCTCTTGTTAACGTTCTAACCAAGTGCTTTGGCCCACTAGCCGTTGCAGTAACATATGGTAAGTTGATCTCTGTTTGAGCAGAACTCGATAATTCTATTTTTGCTTTTTCAGAAGCTTCTTTCAATCTCTGCAAAGCCATTGGGTCTTTACGAAGATCAATTCCTTCATCCTTGTTGAATTCTTCAGCTAGCCAGTTGATGATCTTTTCATCAACATCATCTCCACCTAAGTGTGTGTCACCGTCTGTAGAAAGCACCTCAAAGACGCCATCGCCTAATTCAAGGATAGAAACATCATGCGTACCGCCACCAAAATCGAATACGACGATTTTCTGGTCTTGTCCTTTTTTGTCCATTCCGTAAGCCAACGCTGCTGCTGTTGGTTCGTTGATGATTCGTCTCACCTTCAAGCCAGCAATTTCACCAGCCTCCTTAGTAGCCTGACGCTGCGAATCGTTAAAATATGCTGGAACTGTAATTACGGCTTCATTTACAGAAGTACCTAAATAATCTTCTGCGGTTTTCTTCATTTTTTGAAGAACCATTGCAGATAATTCTTGAGGAGTATACAGGCGACCGTCGATATCCACTCGTGGTGTATCATTGTCACCCTTCACAACTTTATAAGGTACTCGTTCTGCTTCCTTCTTTGATTCAGAATATTTATTACCCATAAAACGCTTTACTGAATAAACCGTTTTAGTAGGATTTGTTACTGCTTGTCGCTTAGCAGGATCACCCACCTTGATCTCACCTCCTTCTACAAAGGCGATAACAGATGGTGTTGTTCTTTTACCTTCGGCATTAGGGATAACCACAGGCTCGTTTCCTTCCATTACGGAGACACACGAGTTTGTTGTCCCTAAATCGATTCCAATTATTTTGCTCATTGTTATAGTATTGAATTTATTTGATACTCATTTTTAATTACCGTGTAAATGTCAATGATCGTGCCATGACAAAAAATATGACAAGGTGTCAGAAACTTATTTTCAAAACTTCCTCAATAAACATATACTTTGGTACGTGATTTGTGCTATGAATCGAAAATCCTTAATTATGAGAAAAATAACATACTTATTATTAGCGCTGAGTTTTTTGTTTGCTGCATGCGAAGGACCTCAAGGACCTCCAGGGTTTGATGGTTTTGATGGTCAAGATGGCGGATTGATAGTTGCCTCGGCTTTTGAAATTGTAATTGATTTTAATGAAGCGAATAACTTCGAATTCATTGAAGCCTATGGATTTGAAGTATTTCCGTCGGATGTAACCTTAGTTTACATTCTGTGGGATTCAATAGATGGACAAGATATATGGCGACTAATGCCTCAAAATGTTATTTATGATGATGGCAGCATATTGACCTACAATTTTGATTTTACCCAAGAAGACGTGAGGTTCTTTTTAGATGGCTCAGCAGACCCTCTTGCATTGGACGATGTTTGGACTCAAAACCAAGTGTTTAGGGTCGTTGTGGTGCCAGCAGACAATGTTGATGGTGTAGATACTTCTAATCTCAATCTTATCATGGAGCTAAGCGACATACAGGCCTTTCAAATAAGATGATAGCCTGTGAAATGAATAGAAAAACCCGAATTGGATTTCGGGTTTTTTTTATTGCTTAAAAGCTATTAATGCGTCAACCTAAATGTATATCTGCCAATTAACGGAGCCATCAAAAAGAGGGATGGTAGTAATGTCAGTCATTTTGATTATCAATCCTTATTGACGTTGCAATCGCTACGACGTCGCGTATCGATGAGGTAGATTATTTTCCAGGTACCGCTGTCATTGAATAAATGAAATGAATTAACACCGCAATGGCTGAACTCGCCATTGAACCAAAAAGTGTACTCTGTCCAAGCATTTGCCATATTCCCATCTACTTGAATGCTGTATGATAAGATTCGTTCATCCCATTTCTGGTCATCAGGTCTGTTTCCTATGGCCTTTATAAGTTTTCCTGGTTCGTCAGTGACCAAGATGTCTTTTCCTTCTTTGTTCTTGTAAGCTGTTTGCATTAAGACTTTGTCCATCATAACCAATTTCATCTTAATCGTATCGCCTTCATGAAACCCTTCAAAGAAAGTTTCTATAGACTTCTTTACAGCATCCTTGGCATTCAATTGCCCGTGAATGGCTAAAGACTGCATCAATAAAATTGCAATGATCAGTATTCTTGTCATGTTAATGTTTTTCTCGAAAGTAATGAAAAGGACGTGTTTCAAATAAAGTTTAACACTATTTTTAATACTGGTTTATTTAGTACTTTTACCATCTAACATTCAAGATCTATGTCAATAGCGAAAAAGGATTATAAACGCATTACTGTTAAGACTTTAGTGGACATGAAGGCCAATGGAGAAAAAATCTCCATGTTAACGGCCTACGATTATACTATGGCCAAAATAGTAGATGGCGCAGGTATCGATGTCATTCTTGTTGGGGATTCTGCCAGTAATGTCATGGCTGGCCATGAAACGACTCTACCGATTACACTTGACCAAATGATATATCATGCATCCTCTGTAATTCGTGCTATAGACAGAGCGTTGGTTGTTGTAGATCTACCATTTGGAAGTTATCAAAGTGACCCTAAAGAAGCTCTTAGGTCTGCTATACGTATTATGAAAGAAAGTGGTGGTCATTCAGTCAAGATTGAAGGCGGGCAAGAGAACAAAGAAGCTATAAAACGAATCCTTAACGCGGGTATACCAGTAATGGGGCATTTGGGATTAATACCACAATCCATTTATAAGTTCGGAACATATACTGTAAGAGCAAAAGAAAAAGAAGAAGCTGAAAAACTTATTGAAGATGCTAAAATGCTTGAAAAACTAGGATGTTTTGGCATTGTCCTTGAAAAAATCCCAGCTGCATTGGCAAAAAAAGTTGCCGAGAGCCTCACCATTCCCATAATTGGAATTGGTGCGGGTAATGGGGTTGACGGGCAAGTATTGGTGCTGCATGACATGCTCGGTATGACACATGAATTCAACCCAAGGTTCCTGAGGAGATACATGAATCTGTATGAAGATATGACCAAGGCCATTGGTCAATATGTAACCGATGTGAAGGCTGTTGATTTCCCTAGTGATTCTGAACAGTATTGATTAAATAAATGTCTAAGGTCTATACTGATAAAAACAATCTTCAAGTACTTTATGAAGATAATCATCTTATAATTGTCAATAAACGTGTAGGCGATATTGTTCAAGGCGACAAAACCGGAGACAAACCCCTTGCTGAAATTGTCAAAGAATTCATAAAGTATAAATACAATAAACCTGGAAACGTATACTTGGGCGTAGTACATAGATTGGACCGTCCAACTTCGGGAATAGTAATTTTTGCTAAAACCTCAAAAGCGCTTTCAAGACTTAATAGGGCCTTCGCAGAAAAAGAAGTCAAAAAAACATATTGGGCAATAGTCAAGGCAAAACCACCTAAACAGAATGAAAGGTTGGTAAATTTCCTTAGGAAAAATCCAAAAAATAACAAATCCTCTGTATTCAATAATGAAGTTGCTAAAAGCAAGAAGGCCATTCTGGATTATGAATTGATAGAGGAGTTAGATACTCATTATCTACTGTCCGTTGACCTAAAAACAGGAAGGCACCATCAAATAAGAGCTCAATTGGCATCGATTGGATGCCCGATTAAAGGAGACCTAAAATACGGCTTTGGCAGGAGCAATAAAGATGGAGGCATACATCTTCATGCTAGAAATATTGAATTAATTCATCCTGTCAAGAATGAAAAAATTAAAATTGAAGCGCCTACACCTGACGATACTTTGTGGAATTCCATCAAAAAGTGATTTTTATCGGATTTTTTTGTATGTTTGTCGTGAAAACCTAGCTTATGAAGAAAATAATTCTATTACTTTCAGTAGTGATTTTAGCCTCATGTTCTGGCTATCATACCGTCCCAAAATTTTATGAAAGGCATAATGTTGGAGAAAACAAAGCCTATCATATGCCTAATTTCAAGGAAAACATTATGGATAGCTTGTCTCCGTACACAAGGAATATGCTTCTTGATGTAGTGGATTTAAGGTACATAGAGTTAAATGAAGATGATTATAATGAAAATGAACTTCTAAAGATCGAAATAAAAGCACTATTCAGGAAACGTTTCAGGGATATACAGCGTGTAACTCAAAACGACAGCATCAAGATCGTCTCGATGAAGGTCTCAGATAATATTGCCAAAGAGCTTATAGTTTATTTCAATAAAGATTCAAAGAACCAAGTTTTTTATGTAGCTGGAGATATGGATCCAAATGCAGTTAGGGATTTCATCAATGTTGGCGACCATAGATTCATTATGGATGTGATGAACCCCACGAATTTTGAAGAAGACGATTCTAACTTAAAAGATATTTCCAAAAAGTTAGAAGATCAAAAGAGCCAAAAGAAGAAAACGGAATAGATTAGATGAACTTAAATGAAATTGAAGTTCTATTAGAAAAGCAAAGGAATTATTTCTCTTCACAGCATACCAAATCAATTTCGTTTAGAAAAAAGCTATTAAAGGCACTTCGCATAGAAGTCGCTCTTCGAGAACAAGAAATCTATGCTGCCCTACAACAGGATTTCAAAAAATCGCAATTCGAGACCTACCTTTCAGAAATTGGCATTGTAATTTCAGAACTCGATCTTACTATATCAAAATTGAACTCTTGGGCGAGACCCAAAAAAGTCAAGTCTTCGTTACTTAATTTCCCATCTTCAGATCGGATTTATTCAGATCCTTATGGTAGTGTTTTGATCATCGCGCCATGGAATTACCCCTTTCAGTTAGCAATTTCCCCACTTATAGGTGCAATTGCAGCGGGAAATACAGTAATCGTTAAACCAAGTGAACTAACTCCAAAAACCTCTAATCTTATTGCTAGCATAATTGAAAAGGTGTTCGAAAAAGAACATGTCGCTGTAGTTGAAGGGGGGCGTGATGTGTCACAAAACCTATTGAAAATGCATTGGGACTACATTTTCTTTACTGGTAGTGTTCAAGTAGGCAAAATAGTAGCTAAAGCAGCTGCAGAACATCTAACTCCAGTTACCTTGGAACTTGGGGGGAAAAATCCTTGCATAATAGACGAGACAGCTAACATCAAATTGGCAGCCAAAAGAATCGCTTGGGGAAAATTATTGAATGCAGGACAAACGTGCATAGCGCCAGATTATATCTTAATCAAGGAATCGATAAAACAATCCTTCATTGACCAGTTGATTCTTGAAATTGAAAAAGCATATAGCCAAAATCCAGAGTTCTCCTCTGATTATCCTAGAATTATAAATGAAAAGAATTTCAAACGTTTAAAAATGTTGCTCTCTGATGAGAATATTGTCTATGGTGGTCAGGTTAACGATGAAGACCTCTATATTTCACCTACGATCGTCGAGAGCCCGGACGTGACGAATGAACTAATGAAAGACGAGATTTTTGGTCCAATATTGCCAGTCTTGGCTTTTAAGGATCATGCCGATCTTGAAAGAGTCATTTTGCGTTATAACAAACCATTATCTCTCTATGTCTTTTCAAGTAATAAAAACTTCATTACTAAAATACTGGATACCTTTTCTTTTGGAGGAGGAGCAATAAACGATGTTATGGTGCAATTTGCTAATCATCGATTACCCTTTGGAGGTGTTGGACATAGTGGCATCGGAGCCTATCACGGCAAGGCCACTTTCGATACATTCAGTCATAAAAAGGCCATCACGAAAAGAGCGAACTGGATAGACCCTCCATTTAGATATGCTCCTTACAAAGGCAAATTGAGTTTGATAAAAAAGATTTTGAGACTCTTAGGCTAAACCGATACTAGTCCATTTTTAATAGAATGTAGCACCAATCCTATTCTGTTGCCCACCTTGAATTTCTTAAAAACGCTCTCCCTGTATCCATCAATGGTCTTCGGACTTAAACACATTACTTCGGCTATTTCACGATAGGTTTTCTCCGTGCAGGCCAATTTCAAGAACATGGTTTCTTTTTCATTTAGGCTTGATTGGATAGAATCGACCTCCTCTGCTGGTAAATTCAAAGAATTTATCAAGGAATCAGAGACTTTCTCTGTGTAATAATAGCCATTCTTTATAAGGTTACGCAAGGCCGTTTCCAATTCATCAGGGTGAATGTCCTTGAGCAAATATCCTTTAGCGCCATGTCGTAGCATGCTTATTATGGTTTCCTCTTGTTCATCCATGGACAGGGCCAATACCTTGATTTCAGGACTATTTTCATTCAACCATTTCATTGTGCTTAGTCCATTGAGCACTGGCATATTGATATCTAACAAAACAACATCTGGAATTGTGGCGTCAGCCAAGTAATTTATGAGTTCCTGTCCGTTCGCAAGGCAACTCACAACCTGGAATCCATCAAACTCATTAACTAATAATTTAAGGGAATCCGCAAAGAGGCTATGATCATCTACAATGACGACATTATGACTTTTCATCCAACAGTTGATTTAGTAATAGTACCTTAAAAATAAGGAAACTCCTTCATTTTTCCTTGAATCCAAGGAAAAATCCGCGTTTATCAATCTTGCACGACTCTTCATATTGATCAATCCAGAGCCCTTTTCAATAGTACCCATTTCAAAGCCTACACCATCATCTGAGACATTGACTTCCAACCGGTCATCAAAATAATTCATATTTACAGAAAGATTATTGGCCTGAGAATACTTCATTGAATTTGAGAAGAATTCTTGAATGATTCTAAAAATAATAATCTCGTCCTTCGCATCAATATGCTTGGCTTCACCTGTTAACTGAAGTTTTGCACCAAAGAATTTCAATTTATTGAACCTATCCAACTCATTCTGAATGGATTTTACCAACCCAATGTTTTGAATGACATCGCTATTCAAGGATTTTGATAAGGACCTCACCTCCTTGAGGCTTTTGTTAACGACATCCTTAATTTCGTGCAAACCTTCCGAGGAATCTTCAGGAATCTTTTTTGAAATTACATTTAACTGCATGTTCGCTACAGATAACAATTGACCCACGTTATCATGTAACTCCCACGCTACATTCTTGAGGGTTTGGTCTTGTATCTCGAGTTGGGCTTTTGCAATTTCTTCCTGAAACTCTTGTTCCCTTTTAAACTTGTCAAGTAGGAGTTTGTTCTTCCTTTTTTGGAATACTACAAAAAACAGGATTACCAATGCAGACACAATTAGCAGGACAGCAATCATGTAAACAAGCAACAAGCGCTCTGATGCAGAGCTTATTGGTTTACTTTCTTGGAGGAATAAATCAAGCCAAATGTAAAGCATGAATACATGAATATATTAGCGATCAAGAATATCTGCCACTGTAAGATTACGAAATCCCAGTCGTCAGGGTTAAAATAAATATTGAAAAATATCACTGGACTAGTAACGAACCACCAAATCAATATTGTTGCACTAATATAGAAATTAAGAGACTTGTAAAAAGATAATATTTCATCACTTTTTAATATTTCGATGAAATATAATACAACGCACATCAAAATAACCAATGCTGAGGTCATCGTTAGGTAGCCCTTTTGCCCAATGAATATCTGTTTAGGGTAAATAAGGATGAAAATGACGGAACTTAGAACAAAAATAATACCTGCGTATTTGACAATGGACCTGTTCTTAGAGTTCTTCAAAATCTTATTGTAATAAAAAACATAAAATATGGTGCTGCCAATGGTCCAAAATATAGCAAACCACCAATAGTTCCTTTCGATCAACGTGCCTTTTAGTCGCTCATTCAAGGTACTCAAGAAATCCCAACTAGGATAATGACCGATGAGCTCGACAAATACAGTATAAATAAGGAAATAAATGAAATATTTAGCTGGCGTGTCCTTGTATTTGCTGTAAAATACGATTCCGGTCACGGCAGCTAAAATTTCAATACTCCAAGTAATTATGGAGTAATATTCTCTAAGGAATTCTTCCAAAAAATTCTAGTTTTGAGGATAATTGGCTTTTGGTGGTATACCATTTCCTCCATCATCCAGGCCACTTCCACCAGGTATGTCACCTCCGCCTTGCAATGCTGCAAAGTTGATCACACTGCCTTGTGATTTATTAGGTGTTCCTGTAGAGACCATGAACAAAGTTGTTAAGGATTTTTCAGATATTGGTGGTTTCACACCTAAATAAAGCCTAATGCCGTTTAAGGTGTAGCCTTTCTCCGTTGCTTCTTTTTCGGCAAACGACAAATAAGACCTTACATCATCTATGGAGTACCAACTGGACACATTATCCTCCTCACCAAGAAATTTTGTAATTGCCTCTTGCCTCGGATTATAGGCCTTGCTCATCGCCTCTGCAGTAGCAGAATCTATCAATCCTTTTGGTGGTTCTAGAGCACTTTCCTCAACGTTTACTTCTACCTGTGATGCATCGGTATCCTGATTGCATACAAACAAATAGCATATTAAGAATCCTACGATCAGTCCCAATAATAATGTACCTAGTTTTTTCATGATTTAAATGATTTTTTTGGTTAATTAGCCTCTAATTTACCTAAAATCAACACATTAACTGTGCTTTCAAACAAAATATGAAATCGCAAATATTAATGTTTATTGTAAAAAATTGTCTATCAGTTATTTACGAATTAAACTTACTTAAAAAAGGGGGTTTTCCCCCTAAGCATTTGAAGGGTAATACTTAATAATTCTCTTAAATTGTTAGTTCTTCTCGCTTAAATGAAATCTTGTCATTTGTATTCTTTTGAGCCATTAAATTTATTGCTGACTCCGACAATTGAAGAACTCGTGGATAACCACCAGTGGTCTGTGCATCGCGCATCAAGACCAATAGTTTTCCTGATGGTGTCAATTGGACGGTTCCAGGAAGTACATGCGATGTTAGTATTGATTTTAGATCATTTTCCAAGAATTCGTTTAATTGATACCCCATTCGACTATGGGTATTAGAAATCGTGAATTCCTGATTGAACAATTTATCTTGACTTGAAAAAGACAATAAATCAAATTCAGGTCCTTTATAGGCCGTTAGTTCCTTTGTATCGAAGTAATCTATGTTATCACTTTTTTTTGACTTCATTGTTGGTGTTCCACTTGACACTGAAACTATTGATAGGATATCGTCATTCTGTATTCGGCTTGCGCTCGTAATATTGTTATACATACTTCGGCTACCCATTAACAATTCAGTCTCGAACCCATTGGCTACAGCCAAATAGGCTCTTGTGCCGTACTTAAGAGGACCAAATTTCAGTATGTCGTTTTCATTGACCGAAATTACTTGATCATTAAGAATACTAGTCTCATTCAATTTTGGGTTCATATTGGCGCCAGAAATACAAACTTCTGTTGAGATAAGGAATTGTAAGGTGGGTCCTATTATGGTTATCTCCAAAGCAGCTGCATTCTTATCATTGCCAAGGGTGAAATTGGCCTTTTCAAAAGATCTATGGTCCATGGCTCCTGAACAAGGCACTCCATATTGGCGATATCCAAGCCTACCAAGGTCTTGAATTGACGAATACATTCCGGATTTAATTACTTTAATCATCTATTTCCTCACTTTCAATTACATAAACACCTGCATCAACCAATGATTTAATATTCTCATAGGTCTTTAAATCAATTGGTACAAATTGCACCTTATCACCTTCAGAGACAAAACAAGGTTTTTCATTCCGGGCAGCAAAGAATTCCAGAGGTGAATTACCAATGATATGCCATCCTCCAGGAGATGCCTGAGGGTAAATTCCTGTTTGCTTTCCTCCAATGGCAACCGATCCTTTTTTTATATATAATTCAGGAGAGGATTTTCTATTTAAATGAAGTTTTTCATTCAAGTCTCCCAAGTACAAAAACCCCGGCAAGAACCCAATGAAATACATGGTATAAATTGCATCAGAATGACATAGGATTATTTCATCAATTGACATGTTTTTCTCTTCGGAAAACCTGACCAGATCCGTTCCGAATTCAAAGTCATAACATACAGGAATCCTCCATAGGACCTTAGACTTAAATTTATCAATGAATTTTTTAGAATAAATTGATTTTAAAGCCTCGAATTTATCATAGAATTTATTTATAGTAACTTCATAAGTTACTAATAACGAGTTATATGAAGAATTTACTTCAACTATAGATTCATCATTAGTATTCTCTAGTTTATTTCTAAATCCTTGCACGTCCTGAAGGATTATTTCATTGATTTCTTGCGGCCATTCGACTAAAATTGAACGCTCTCCAAAGGGCTTATATGTTAGTTCGAATTTCTCCAATACTCTTAGTTTATCCTGATGTTTTGCATGGCTAATTTGTTAGTTAAAAAGGAGATCAACTTTACAGCTTTTGGATTGTCTCCATGAACGCAAAAAGTACTAGCTTCAATCTTGACTTCTACCCCATTTAGGCAACGTACTTTTTTATTGGTTATCATCCTAAGGACATGTGCCAACATTTCTTCCGGATCAGTGATCAATGCATTATTCTCTTTTCGGGAAACCAAAGTAAGATCTTGATTATAATTCCTATCGGCAAAAGCTTCATAAATTAAGGGGATATCTTCTTGTTTTGCAATTTCTGCTATGACCGAACCATAAGGCACGTAAAGCTTTAATGCTAAATGAAATCGCTTCATGACCTCAACTATTGTTCTTGCCGTTTTCTCATCACGAGCTGCCTTATTGTATAGGGCGCCATGGGGTTTAACGTGATGTAATTGCCCATTCTCCTTCTTCAGGACTTTCAGGAGTCGTGAAATTTGATCTTCCATGGACCTAAACAACGCAGCACATGAAATTTCCATTTCCTCTCTACCAAAATTCTTTCTATCCGGATAGGAAGGATGAGCACCTATTTTCACCTTATGCTTAATGGCCAATTTAACGGTCTCTTGCATGGTTTTCTCATTACCAGCATGGCCTCCACAAGCGATATTACAAGACGATATATATGGCATTAAGGATTCTTCATTCCCTATCCCCTCGCCTACATCACAGTTTATATCTATTGTATACGATGCCATTAAAACAAGTTTAAATCAAAGATTTTATTCAGTGTTGCGATTGACAGCATCAAGGTAATCCCAAAAATGATACAACCCAAAATGTTATTCACCAAATTGTTCTTGTGCTTGCCTAGAATGGTTTCCTTATTCATTATCCAAATAAGCAAGCCTGCCATTATTGGCAAGAGCAACCCATTAGCAACCTGTGCAAACTTAATTATATCTATAGGTTTGAATCCCAATGATGAGAATATAACACCTGTGAAAAGGATAACAATCCAGACCATCCTGAATCTAGTCGATTTGAGGGTTGTATCCCATCCTAAGCAGCCTTTAACTACATAAGCAGCGGCAAGCGGCGCGGTAATGGCACTAGTTATACCTGCTGCAAATAAGCCAATTCCAATGAAGTATTTCGCAAAACTACCGAAGAGCGGTTCCAATCCCTTGGCAAGGCCAGCTGCATTTTCGATTTCCAGGGATTGTATCGCTGCGGCCGAAATAATTATTGCCATGGAAACAAGACCGCCAAGTACAATCGCAACATAAGTATCTTTTCGAGCAATTCCTAGGTCGTTTTTAGACCATTTTTCCTTTACTAATGCTGCATGCAGAAAAAGATTGTACGGCACTACTGTTGTGCCAATCAATGCTATGATAGTTATTAGATTATTACTGGAGAAATTTGGAGTGAAAGCCCCTTTTATTATTTCAGCTAGGTTGGGCTTTGTCAGGATAGCCGTAATAACGAATGCAAGACTCATTAGGGTTACAAGCCCTATTAGTGATTTTTCAATAACCTTGTAGTTTCCTATAAACAACAAGCCAAATGCGATTATACCAATTAAGATACTCAGATAATTTACCGAGTTATTTCCGATATCGATATATGGATTGGTAATAAAGGATTCCATCCCTAATATGGCTCCGCTTATGTTCCCTGCCTCATAAGCCGCATTACCTATGACAATTGCGGAGAGAATCAGAATGACAACAATTGTCCTGATAAAGGGATTATTGATTTCAGTTCGAATGACTTCCGACAGTCCTTTTTGGGTAATGATTCCAAGTCTGGCAGCCATCTCTTGCAAGACAATAGTGGCAACAATCGATAGCACCATGGCCCACAATAGCGAAAAACCAAAGCCAACTCCTGCGAGGGTGCATACGGTTACAGTGCCTGGCCCAATAAAAGCAGCTGCAATCAAGGGTCCAGGACCAATATTCTTTAGCCAGTTCCTTATCATGAATAAGTATCTAAAGCTAATTTAATAATAAAGAATTTGGGACATAAAAAAGGCATGATTAATATCATGCCTTTTAAATATCATCTTGATTCTAATTACATCTTAACATTCCCAACATCAACTCGCTTCGCGTCTTTATCTAGAAGCAAGACCTCGTCGAATCCGGCATTCTTGAATTTATCAAACTGGGTTGCAGCATCACCTACTACTAAATAACCCATTTTGGTCTCGTCAAGATATTTATTTGCCAAGGCTTTATGTTCCTCCAAGGTCATATTCCTTACGATGTTCTCTTCGTCGGCAATATAGTCTTTAGAAAAACCATAATTACTGATATTCTGCAACATGCCTAATAACGAGAATTGGGTTTCGAATCGTCTTGCATTCGATTTTATCAAGGCATTCTTTGTGAAATCCAAGTCTTCTTGCGAAATTCCATTTTGGTATTTCTCTATTTCATCTTTGAAGATCTTGACAGACTCAAATGTCGTATTGGTCCGTACGCTTGAAGATGCCGTGAATGTTCCAGGTAATTTTGTTCCGCTGAATCCTGTACGAGCTCCATAGGTATATCCTTTTTCTTCCCTGAGTATTAAATTAACATTTCCTGAGAAGGAACCTCCTAACTTATAGTTCATCACTGTTGCTGGGAAATAATCTGAATCAGTTCGTTTCAATCCTAAATAACCAATGTTAATGACAGATTGTTTGGCATTTGGTATATCAACAAAATACAAGGAAGACTTGTCCCTATCATTACTCACTTCAAATGTCGGAATTTCAACATCCTTAGCTTCCCACTTTGATTCTAGGTCCTTCAACGCTTT